>CAKZKZ010000800.1 GCA_937124495.1 uncultured Dokdonia sp.
TAACCAGCTAAATTGCACGCCTGAGTTGTAATAAAGAGTAGATGCAATTAATAGCGTAATGCCTGTTGCAAATAAATCTTGCACCGATACTTTTTTAAAGCTGCTGCCTGCAAAGCGCGGATAAATAAATCCGTAGCCAAGCGTTATCATAATGATAACTAATAACAATAAATTCAGTTCAGGGGTCATTGTGGTTTATATTGCCTCGCATATTCTATTCGCTCTTGGGAACTTGGGTGCGTTGATAAATACTTTAACCAAGTTTCATCATAGGTCCCTTCTCGCGCTTTTAAATTCTTTTCCAGTGCTTCAATTGCATCAGCAAAGTCGTGGTTAGAATATCCTAATTTTAAAAGATTTTTAATAGCATATTCATCGGCCTCTTGTTCCATATCTCGTGAAAACGCTTGTTGTAAAAAAGATGAACCAGAGCCAAGCACAACCTCTAATATACCTTCTAAGTCACCAAAAATAACTGCAAATACAACGGTGCTCGCTGCAGCTTGTGCTGCAAGGCGAATGCTGTGATGGTGCTGAACATGACCAATTTCATGAAGTAAAATAGCACGCAGGGCATCAGGTTCATTCTTTAATAGCTCAACAAGTTCGTCAGTTACAACAACCTGACCATTTGGAAGAGCAAACGCATTAGCTGAAAAATAATCTGAAGAAGCAGCTGTTTTGCTACGAATACTTTTCCCTGAAGCATTTAAATCTGCATCACTAAAATCTGCATTTCCTTCTACATGTGCAAACATTCCATCAAGTTGAGCTTCTGTTTTTGAATTGTCTTTTAAAGCAGTAATAAACTCTTCTCCCATTTGAATTCTCGTAGTTTGTCCGCTATAACTTACTGTAGAATTTCCATTTCTACTAAATGCATACGTTGCAGGTGCAATTACTTCGTTAGTATCTGTTGGATTTCCTCCATCATCATCGCTAGAACATGAAGTAAATACAAAAGTTGAAAGTGTCAATAAACCGACTATTATTTTTTTCATTATGGTTGTTTTAAATGGTATTATTTTTTGTTTTGGCAAATATATTATGGGATTTTGAATTTACAAAGTTTATTTAGACTTAATCTTAATAACAAATCATAAAATGAAAATATTACTTCAACTAGCCTTTCTTTTATTTATAAATAATTGCTTATTCGGGCAGACAACACATAATTTTTCGGCAGGCGCTTCTTATGCAAATAGCCAATATTATAACTTAACAACAGATGTAACCACAAGCGTATCGCACAGTAGTTGGGATATTGCCTTCAGTGTTATAGGAGGAATTGATGCGGCTATATTCATTAATGAAGCCGCTTCTTTTTCTGGAACGGCACCCAAAATTTATACTATTCCCAACAAAATTTTTAGTGATAACATCCTTACTTCGGATTTGGGTGATGAGTTAAAAAACACAGAAGAAACTTGGACAGAAGGAGCTTTTAATACAATAAAAGTTGTTTCCAATTAGGCGGATTATGGCTGGGGAGTTTATAATTTGACCAACCATAAAGTTGAAGGAAGTGCTTTGTATGCGATTGAATTAGGAAATGGAACCTATAAGAAATTATTTATTGACGAATTAGCGGGAGGAATTTATTCCTTTCGATATGCTGATTTTGATGGTTCTAACTTAGAACAAAAAACAATTGATAAAAGTGCCTACACCAATCAAACCTTAGCTTATTTTTCTTTTGCAACCAACAGCACTGTTACCGTAGAACCTAGTACAGGATGGGATTGGGTTTTTACTCGTTATGAAACTACTTTGTATAGTTCAGGAACACCAACACCTTATACGGTAACAGGTATTTTAACCAACGATAATGTAGAAGCAGTCTTAGCTGATGGAATTAACCCATCTACTGTCGATCACGCAAACTATACTACTACAATAGATAGTTTGACGATCATTGGACATGATTGGAAGTCTTATGATTTTTCAAATGGTTGGGAAGTTGATGCGGATCGAGTGTATTTTATTAAAACAGCAGATAGTACCTTGTATAAGGTTCAGTTTGTGGACTTTCAAGGTGCTTCGACAGGTCAAGGTACTTTTATGAAAACGTATATTGGACAGTGGACTTCTATTGACAATATTCAGAAAAATAGTCCTTTAGAACAGTTTCAAGTATTTCCAAATCCTGCTTCTGATCAGGTTAATATTACTTTCTCTTTGGCAAAAGAACAAGAAGACATGCAAGTGCAATTAAGAGATCTATTAGGACGATTGTTATTCGAAAAGACTATTGATGCCGTATCTGGTTTGAATGCTTTGGAGTTAAATATCTCTAGTTTTGAGGCAGGCAATTATATTTTGAGCTTACAATCAGATCAAGTATTAAAAAGCCAAGCTATCATTCTACATTAGAAATTAAAGACAATAAATTATTACAACTATATTATAATGAAATCAATAATGAAATACGGGCTATTAGTACTTGGACTATTATACTTGCTTAGTGCTTGTAATTCTGGGGAGCAAAAAGAAGTGAAGGAAACCACAGAGTCTCCCACAGAAAAAAAAGCATGGCGCATCGTTTCCTTAAACGGAACGATTACAGAATTGCTGTATGAATTCGAATTGGAAGATAATATTGTGGGCGTAGATGTTACGAGTACTTATCCTAAGGCTGCAAAATCTATTACGAATTTAGGGCATAGCAGTCAGTTAAACACAGAAGCAATTTTGGCTTTGAAGCCTAATCTTATTTTGATGGATGAA
>CAKZKZ010000801.1 GCA_937124495.1 uncultured Dokdonia sp.
AACTTAACTTAGATTCTTAACCTTTATCTAATTCGTCTAAATTTGATTATAATATTAACACTTGTAAGATCTTGCGTTAATTTATTGGTAATTAAGTGTTAATTCGCTCAACCTTTTCAAAATAACGCGTCTAAAGAGTATAGATTAATTATTAACTCTTAAAACGCAAATTATGAAAAAGTTATTGAAAATCTTTCGAGAAAAAGTACAAGAATTATCTAGTTATTTACAGGATTTAGCAGATGGAGCTAGCTATGCTATTCATAGGTGAAATACTTTAATAATGAAACAATACTAAAGTATAAATTATGAAAGTAAAGCTGTAAAGGTGGTAGTAACTCAAAGAGTTGTTGTCACCTTTTTTTATGCTAAAAATGAAAGATCTACTTCATTAGTCTCTTTACTAGTTGATAACACAATATGACTTTGTACATTTCCTAAATAAGGAAGTAACGTCAGTTTGGAGATAATAAACTTTTCATACGCTTCGATATCTTCTACTACAAGTTTGAGTAAATAATCAAACCCACCACTTACACGATGACATTCTACCACTTCAGGAAAGTCATTAATTTCTTTTACAAACTTCTCAAGGTAACTTCGAGTGTGACCTTGTAAAGAAATAGCAATAAAAACGGTTTGTTTAAGGCCAATTTTTTTAGCATTTAACCGCGCAGAATACCCTTTGATTAATCCTTCTTTTTCAAGTTTTTTAATTCGTTCAAAAATAGGTGTCGTAGATTTTCCTAATTTTTGAGATAATGACTTTACGGTTTGATTAGAATCTTTTTGTAATAGGTCTAATAGTTTTTGATCCGTGACATCTAGTTTCATGATAAATAGTTTCTGTTTTTGTATGTAAAGAGAATCAAATATAGAATAATATTCTTTTTTAATTTTAAAGTTGGAATATTATTCTAGAATTAGATTATAAGGCAGGGCATACTACCTTTTTAAGATAGTTTATTAGTATTTTTAAATAGTTGTAAATTATAGCGTAAATGACAGAAGATCAGCTTTTGATGCCTAAAATGGGCGAAAGTATTACCGAAGGAACGATATTAAACTGGCTTGTTGCAGAAGGAGATTCCTTTGAAGAAGGAGATATTCTTGTAGAAGTAGCTACAGATAAAGTTGATAATGAGGTGCCTGCTCCATCTTCAGGAGTGATGAAAAAACATCTTTTTGAACCTAATACTGTTGTTGCTGTAGGAACAGCTATCGCAAACTATGAAGCGCTAGAAAGAACAGCGAATTCAGAAAGCAATCAAAAAGAAATTTCAGAAGAGACAAAGCCAGAAGTTCCTACCAAGAAAGCCACAAAAAAATCATTGGCAAAATCAATGCCTATAGCTGTGCAGCATACTGGTTTTACTGTGCCAGATGGAAACTTGTTTGTGAGTCCTCTTATCAAAAGTATCGCACAACAACAACATATTTCTTACGAAGAATTAGCTCGTATATCGGGTACAGGGAAAGACGGCCGCCTTCGTAAAAGTGATTTGATGCAGTACATAGAAGAAGGACGTCCTTTTAAATTTGCACAACCAGTTGCGCAAGCAGACCCTACAGCCTATAGAATCCCACAATTAAAATTAGATAAAGGAACTGGAAAAATAGTGGAGATGGATCGTATGCGCCAAATGATTGCAGATCACATGGTGTATAGTAAACATACAAGTCCACATGTAACAGCTTATGTTGAGGCTGATCTTACAGAGCTTGTCGCGTGGCGTAATGCCAATAAAATCCCTTTTCTAGAAAAATACGGTCAGAAACTCACTTTTACACCACTGTTCGTGCAAGCAGTGGTAAAAGCAGTGAAAGATTTTCCGATGATTAATGTATCTGTAGATGGTTCCAATATCATCGTAAAAGAACATATTAATATAGGAATGGCAACTGCATTACCCTCGGGAAACCTTATTGTACCTGTAGTAAAAGACGCCGATCAAAAAACACTGTTAGAAATCGCAACAGACGTCAATAGATTATCA
Organism: uncultured Dokdonia sp.; assembly: GCA_937124495.1. GTDB lineage: Bacteria > Bacteroidota > Bacteroidia > Flavobacteriales > Flavobacteriaceae > Dokdonia. Next base: position 1,998 of record CAKZKZ010000801.1, read on the forward strand.
GGATTGGCAAGAGAAAATAAACTAAGTGGCGATGATATCAAAGGAAGCACCTTTACCATAAGTAATGTAGGAACCTTTGGAAGTATCATGGGAACTCCTATTATCAACCAGCCAGAAGCTGCCATACTAGCGACAGGAATTATAAAGAAAAGAGCCGAGGTGATGGAACGTCCTGAAGGTGATACCATAGAAATTAGGCATATGATGTATCTGTCATTAAGTTTTGATCATCGTATTGTAGATGGATATTTAGGAGGTAGTTTTTTAAGACGAATTGCAGATAACCTAGAACAGTTTGATGTAAGTAGAGCAATTTAGAAACAAGACCCACGAAACACGACATGTATGAAGAGACATAATTTTAAAAAATTACATATTTGGATGGAGGCGATGGACTTGATTGATAATAATTATAAAATAACAAATAGTCTTCCAGACTTTGAAAAATTTGGATTAAGAAGTCAAATGAATCGTTGTGTTGTTTCTATTGCTTCAAATATTGCTGAAGGTACAAGTAAAAAAAAATAAGCATTTCATCCAATTCTTAGAGAATAGTCTTGGATCTGCATTTGAATGGGAAACACAACTAATAATTTGCTTCCGTCAAGGCTTTATTAAAGAAAAAACATGTGTTGAATTACAAAATGATGTCCAGAAAATTCAAAGTAAAATTTCAAATTTTATAGACGCACTAGGTGATAAAAATTAAAGAAAATGTCATGTTTCGTGTTTCTTGTCTCAAAAAATCAATTTAATAGCATATCCTACCATGAATATAACAATAACTAAAACTACAGCGTCAAGAATAGATACTATCGATTTTGATAACATTCCATTGGGACGCACTTTTACAGATCATATGTTTATTTGTGAATATACAGATGGACAGTGGCAAAACCCAAGAGTAACGCCTTTGGAGCTTATTCCTACACACCCTGCTGCGATGGCATTACATTATGGACAAGCTATTTTTGAAGGCATGAAGAGTACGCTTTCGCGAAATCGAACCAGCGAGATTCACGACCAAAGGAAGAGCGAAGCGGTAAAGCGGGAACCTCTTTTATTCCGTCCAGAAGAAAATGCTTCACGTCTTAATGCCAGTGCACGTCGTATGGGGATGCCAGAATTCCCAGAAGATCTTTTTGTAGAAGGGTTAAAAGCTCTTGTCAATGTAGAGCAAGGATGGATTCCTCCTGCGGATGGAA
>CAKZKZ010000802.1 GCA_937124495.1 uncultured Dokdonia sp.
CAAAGCTGTAGGATTTACTGGAAGCATTAAAGGTGGACGTGCCTTGTATGATCTGGCGTCTCAACGGGAAGAGCCTATTCCTGTATTTGCAGAAATGGGAAGCGTGAATCCAGTGATTATTACTCAAAATGCATTAAAAGTACGGGCTTCAGAGATTGCACAAACGTATGCAGATTCTATTACCTTAGGTGTTGGACAGTTTTGTACAAATCCAGGATTGATTTTAGGAGTTGAGAGTGACGCATTAACAGGCTTTGTAAGTGACTTAGGAGAAAAAACAACGGCTATTGATGCAAATTGTATGCTACATCCTAACATTCATGCAGCATATAAAAAGAATGGAGAAGCCATTATAAATCAGCCAGAAACTCAAGTGGTTGCTATACATGAAGGAGCCACTGAAGGAAGTTATGCACAAGCTAACATTGCCACGGTATCTGGAGATGCTTTTTTAAAGAACCCAAAACTACATCAAGAAGTATTTGGTCCTTTTTCATTAGTAGTACAATGTGAGGGTGATACGCAATTATTAGAAATAATTAGTAAATTAGAAGGTCAATTAACGGGTACTATCATTGCTCAAGAAGAAGATTATAAAGACCTTTCACCCCTTGTTGAAAGACTGCAAAACCGTGTAGGACGCATTGTGTTTAATGGTGTTCCTACTGGGGTTGCAGTGGCAGATGCGATGACACATGGTGGTCCTTATCCAGCATCGACAGATAGTCGTTTTACGGCCGTAGGAAATCAAGCGATTAAACGATGGGTACGTCCATTTAGTTACCAAGATTTTCCAGAAGAACTGCTTCCTGAGTTTTTGAAATAATAAATGAGATTGTCTAAAAAAAGTACATAGTCAACTTAGTTGCCACCCTGAGCCTGTCGAAGGGGCGTTGATAATCAAAAGATTAAAAACTTCGACAGGCTCAGTTTGACAAACTAAAAATGCTTTTAGATAGTTTCTAATATAATATAAGTATGAATAAGATAGTAAGTGTATTATTGGTTATCTGCTGCAGTGCAACTTTTTTTGCTCAAGATTCATCAGAAGCCTTGGCAACGATCATTGATGAGGTACAAGACCATAAAGGATATGATCGTACCGACTATCCTATGGGGTTATTCTCTAAGGAGCATTTTGAGAAAGAGGCCGCTTTCGCGAAAGCGCAATTAGAAAAACTTGCTACGTTATCTAATGACAAACTTTCTGAAACCGATGCTATCTCACTCGCATTACTGCAATTTAAATTACAAGAAACGGTAGATTATTATGCCTATGAGAGCTATTTGAATCCGTTGTTATCTGACTCAGGATTCCATAGTAGTTGGAATTATATGGTACGTCCTATTAACAGTTATGGACAAGCAAAATCATATTTGAAAAAGTTGAATGCATTGCCCGATGCGGTAGATCAATACCTACCGTTATTAAGAGAAGGATTGGAGAAAGGAGTGTCGCAACCCAGAGTGATTTTTAATGGATATGAAAGTACCTACGATTCTCAAATTGTAACCGATTATAAAGAGAGTTTTTATTACGGTCCTTTTAAAAATTTGCCAAGTTCGTTGTCAAAGAGGCAAAAAGATTCAGTGCTTACGGTAGCAAAACTTGCTATAGAAAACAAGGTGATCCCATCTTTTAAACGTGTGAAGGCATTTTTTGAAGAGGAATATTTTCCTAAAACGAGAACCGCTATAGGGGTTTCGGAAACACCTAATGGGGATGCGTATTATCAAAATAGAATTGAGTATTATACGACATTAGATCTAACCGCAGATCAGATTCATAACACAGGTTTACAAGAAGTAGCTCGTATCAAAGCTGAAATGGAAAAGATTATTGCTGAGGTGCATTTTAAAGGGTCATTTGCTGATTTTTTACAATTCCTTCGTACCGATGAGCAGTTTTATGCGAAGACCCCCAAAGAGATTTTAATGATTGCGCGAGATATGGCAAAACGCGCTGATGCGCAATTACCACGGTTTTTTAAAACGCTTCCGCGAAAACCGTATGGAGTGGCTCCCGTGCCAGATGCCATTGCGCCAAAGTACACGACAGGACGTTATGTAGGAAGTGCCAAAGGAAGCACTGATCCAGGATATTACTGGGTGAATACGTATGATTTACCAAGTAGACCTTTATATGTATTACCTTCTTTAACGGTACACGAAGCTGTACCTGGACATCATTTACAAGGGAGTTTAAATCAAGAATTGGGAGATGATATTCCTCAGTTTAGAAAAAATATGTACCTCTCTGCTTTTGGAGAAGGTTGGGGATTATACTGTGAATTTCTAGCAGAAGAAATGGGGATGTATACCACCCCGTATGAACAATTTGGAAAGCTCACGTATGAAATGTGGCGTGCATGTAGATTGGTGGTAGATACAGGAATCCATGCTAAAGGGTGGACACGCGAGCAAGTGGTGACGTATATGTCTGAAAATACCGCATTATCCATACACGAGATCAATACAGAAACCGATCGATATATCTCTTGGCCAGGACAAGCATTATCGTATAAAATAGGCGAAATCAAAATAAGAGAACTCCGAACAGAAGCAGAAACTGCCTTGGGTGCTGCTTTTGATATTCGGGAGTTTCACGAAGTGATTTTAGAACAAGGAACGGTAACATTAGAGATTTTGGAGCAACGAGTGAAAGCTTGGATTGAAAAGAAAAAAGAATAGAGAACAAAGATTCAAAATAGAATAATACTCTAGATTAGAGTGTTACTCTATTTTTTGAATATTGAATGATAAATACTGATTTTATAAGAGTAGAGAATGTCATTCAATAATTAAAACATTTGCAATATTGGAACACAAATTTACCTGCATAGACGCACACACCTGCGGAAACCCTGTTCGGTTGGTAAAAGAAGGAGGGCCAGAACTCTTAGGGAGTTCTATGAGCGAAAAGCGTCAGCATTTTCTTAAAGAATATGACTGGATACGTAGAGGTCTGATGTTTGAACCTCGTGGTCATG
>CAKZKZ010000803.1 GCA_937124495.1 uncultured Dokdonia sp.
TGTTCAAAGCATAGTAGAAAGACCATAGGTAACATCGTTTGTATGTGATAATGCGTTTTTTTCAGTATCAAAAGGTGTGATCGTCGCTACAAGTTCAAAGATTTCTTCTTGGTTTAGTGTACACGAATTACTTTGTACTTCAACTATGATAGGTTCTAGTCTTTCTACAGTTACTTGATTTCTTCCGTAAACTGATGCATTTATATAGGTAGAATATATGAATCAACGATCTAAACACTAAAGATTTAAATCTTGTAGCCTTTTTTATGTATAACTTATGGGTTAAAAGGAGAGTATTGTATAAAATCCCATTGGGCTTGATGATGTTGTGGGGTATGAATCCATAGTTCTGGAGTAAAAAGCCAGAACCTTCCTGTATCCCCAGTTTTTTTCATATCGTTTGAAGTCGTTTGGTCAAAGAGAATTTTTCCTTTACCACTGAGCTGTAGCGTAGCACCTGTTTCAAAATCAACAAAGAGTAAACCTGTATTTGGATTTTCGTATATATTTCCAAGACTATTAAACATGTTGTTACCATAGTAGTCTGGAATTTTTAAAGTGCCATCAGGCATAATCTCTACAAAACCAGGATTGCCTCCCCTGTGTGAAGCATCTGCACGACCATTTAAACTACGTGTAGCAATGTAAAATGTATCAGCTTTACGTATCCATTCTTTTTCGGATGGACCCAAAACATCACCTCTAAAAATAGTTTCAGTTGACTCAGAAAAATCTTTTATTTCTGATAGTTTTCTAGCTTGGATATATTTTGGGCAATTTCCATAGGCTTCTATTACTTTAATACGAACACTATCTTTTGATACTTCTGTAACTATGCCATTGACTCTATAACGAATACGTTGCATGGGGTCTTTAAACATAATACCTATTTCAGGACGCTCTATAATATTTTTAAAGAAAATGTCTGAGGTTGCGCTCTGAATTTTGGAACGATGAAAACATACCTCATGTATATTAGGCACCTCTATAAAACCTATTTCCCCTATTAATAATGATGACCAAAGTTGTCCTTTTGCATCAGTACTTCCTACAAATACCATAGGTAATCCTTGGATATATGGGAAAAGACCAGGCGTTATTCTGTTTTTTATTGCTAATCGAGCTACGCGAGCTCCTTCTTTTTCAACACCTGCTAATCGTTGAACAATTTTTTCGCCTTCGTTTAAAATATCTTCCATACTAATTTATATATGTACTAAGTCGAAATCTTATAGGGATTATATACATAAAGTAATTTTCTATAAGATTTTTAATACAATACGATATAAGTAAGAAATAGACAGGTGTAGATAGATCAATAAGCTATCTCGTTTTCTGAATATATATGATGTATTTCTTTTACTATGTGTACTTTATGCATACATTTTTAGGTTCTGTACAAAAGCGTAACGCTTCAAAACCACCTTCTCGACCTACACCACTTGCTTTGACACCGCCAAAAGGGGTACGTAAATCACGCATCATCCAGGTATTTACCCAAACGATTCCCGCTTGTAGAGTATTGCTCATTCGCATGGTTCTGTCTATGTCTTTTGTCCATAGGGTAGCAGAAAGACCATAGGTAACATCATTGGCATACGATAATACATCTTCTTCAGTATCAAAAGGCATGATCGTCACTACGGGGCCAAAGATTTCTTCTTGGTTTAGTTTACACGAATTGCTTTGTACTTCAATTACCGTAGGTTCTAGGTAATACCCATTTTCATATCCCTCTACAATTACTTGATTTCCTCCACAAAGTATAATACCCCCTTCTTCAGGAGCTTGTGCTATATAGGATTGTACCTTTTCTAAATGTGATTTGGAGACTAATGCTCCTAATTTTGCTTTCGCGGAAGCGGGATGAGCAACAGTTAAACCCTTTACACGAGTTATAAAGTCTTTTTTGAATTTTTCATACAGTGGGCGTTCAACAAAAATACGACTTCCGCATAGGCAGATTTGTCCTTGATTAGCAAAAGAGGATCGTATCGTGGTGTTCAGCATGAGGTCATAATCACAATCAGTAAAAATTATATTTGGGTTTTTGCCACCTAATTCTAGTGATAATTTTTTAAACTTAGGCGCACAGGTGCGTGCAATATGTTCTCCGGTTTTTGTGCCTCCCGTAAAACTAATGGCTTTAATTTCTGGATGTTCAAGAATGGCTTGTCCAGTGGTCGTTCCCAGTCCGTGCATGATATTTAAAACACCTGGAGGTAACCCAGCTTCTGTGCAGATTTCTCCAAGTAAGAAAGCAGTCATTGGTGTGACTTCGGAAGGTTTTGCAATGACACAATTGCCTGCTGCAATAGCAGGTGCGATTTTCCAAGTAAATAAGTATAATGGCAGGTTCCAAGGACTGATACATCCTACAACGCCAATGGGTTTGCGAAGGGTGAAGTTGATTGCTTGTAAGCCTACACTCTCATGGCTTTCTGATGCAAATTGTGTAATGGCGTGTCCAAAAAACCGAAAATTAGATGCAGCCCTTGGGATATCTACATTTTTAGCAAGACTTACAGGTTTTCCATTATCTCTACTTTCTGCTTCAGCAAGTTCTTGGAGCCTGTTTTCTATGCCGTCGGCAATTTTTAAAAGAATACGGCTGCGTTCATCAATGGTTGTGGTAGACCAGGTGGTGAATGCCGCTTTCGCGAAAGCTGTCGCCTCCTGAATATCTTGTGCATTACTGTTGGCAATCTTTCCGTATACCTTGCCAGATGCAGGTTCGTAATTGTCTATCCAAGCATTAGATTGCGGGTTTTTATAGCTTCCATTACTATAATTCTGTATGATGATGTTGTCTTGCGTATTCATAGACGGTTAAATTACAAATTTTAGATAGCTATTGAAACATATCATTATTAATTGTTTAATTGTTTAATTGTTGTGTCGATGTGTTGATGTGTTGAGAAGTTGAGAAGTTTTAAAAAGGATATTTAATTTGCGATAATGATTTTTTTTTAAAAAAAGTCTCTTCTAAAAAAAACGTTGCGCTTGTCTGAGGCGCAAAATAGAGTATTGCTTTGAAGAATATCCAGTAAGCTATGTATAGTTCCAAAAAAAAGAGGCTATTGTACAATAGCCTCTTTAGTAGTAGTTCTGTTTTTAAGAAATTATTCTTCAACAATTACCCATTGCCCTTTCGCAATTAAGGGTTCTGCTTGTTTGTATTTTACTTCTTTATTTTCACCAGTCATCACATTTTTGATAGTGACACGTTCGTTACGTCCTATTTTTGGACGATCACGTGTGATCGTTTCTGTTACCTGCTGTTGTTGAGGTTGTGTATTTCCGGCAGCTCTAGATTGTGCAGAGCGTTCGTCCATATTAGGAATTTCTTCTTTAGACGTTTCTAAGTTTTCTTTAGGACGTCTTACTTTTCCTGCATCTGCAACTTGTTGTTGATTTCCTTGTGGGATTTCTCCTTTAAATAGGAATGATATTACTTCTTTGTTTACTTTATCAATCATGGTTTTGAAAAGCTCAAATGCTTCAAACTTATAGATTAATAAAGGATCTTTTTGCTCGTGAACAGCTAACTGTACACTTTGCTTTAACTCATCCATTTTACGTAAATGCGTTTTCCAAGCATCATCAATAATGGCAAGTGTGATATTTTTTTCAAAATCAGTAACGAGTTGTTTTCCTTCAGAGTCGTACGCTTCTTTAAGGTTGGTGACTACTCTTAGCTCTTTGGTACCATCTGTAAAAGGAACGACGATACGTTCAAAGTTACTAGCAGGGTCTTCATACACTCTTTTTATAATTGGGAGCGCAAGATCTGCATTGCGTGTCATCTTATCCTTGTAATGATCAAATGCAGCATGGTATACTTTGTCTGTAATCACTTTCGCCGAAAGGCTAGCAAAATCAGCATCAGAAACAGGACTACTCATAGAGAAGTAACGTATGAGTTCAAACTCAAAGTTTTTGTAATCCTGAGCTTGTTTGTTAGACTCTACAATAACTTCAGAAGTATCATAGATCATGTTTGCAAGATCTACACGTAGACGTTCTCCAAATAAAGCATGACGACGACGTTTGTATACAACCTCACGTTGTGCATTCATCACATCATCATATTCTAGTAATCGCTTACGTACCCCAAAGTTATTTTCTTCTACTTTTTTCTGTGCACGTTCTATGGATTTTGAAATCATACCGTGTTGTATCACTTCTCCTTCTTTAAGACCCATACGGTCCATCATTTTTGCGATACGCTCACTTCCGAAGAGACGCATTAAGTTATCTTCTAGGGATACATAAAACTGTGAGCTTCCTGGATCTCCTTGACGTCCTGAACGACCACGTAACTGTCTATCTACACGACGAGAGTCATGACGTTCTGTTCCTACAATGGCAAGACCCCCGGCAGCTTTTACCTGATCAGAGAGTTTAATGTCGGTACCACGACCTGCCATGTTGGTTGCAATGGTTACAATACCTGCATTACCCGCTTCAGCAACAATATCTGCTTCTTTTTTGTGAAGCTTTGCATTCAGTACATTATGCGGTACTTTACGTATGGTTAACATACGACTTAATAACTCAGAAATCTCGACAGATGTTGTTCCAATAAGAACAGGTCTTCCGTCATTGGAGAGTTTGGTTACTTCCTCTATAACAGCATTATATTTTTCACGTTTTGTTTTATAAACAAGATCGTCTCTATCTTTACGGGCAATAGGTCTATTGGTTGGAATTTCAATAACATCCAACTTGTAGATTTCCCATAGTTCTCCTGCTTCTGTTACCGCTGTACCTGTCATACCTGAAAGCTTTCGGTACATACGGAAGAAGTTTTGTAATGTTACAGTAGCAAATGTTTGCGTTGCATCTTCAATTTTTACACTTTCTTTTGCTTCGATGGCTTGGTGAAGTCCGTCACTATAACGACGTCCATCCATGATACGACCCGTTTGCTCATCTACGATCATTACTTTATTGTCCATGACCACATACTCTGTATCTTTTTCGAAAAGCGTGTATGCTTTCAATAATTGATTCATGGTATGGATACGTTCAGATTTTACACTAAACTCACGGAAAAGCTCTTCTTTTTCTTCTGCTTCTTCTTCAGGAGAAAGTCCTTTCTCTTCAATTTTTGAAATTTCTATTCCCATTTCTGGCATGACGAAGAAGTTTGGATCTTCTGTACCAGATAAGTGTTCTATTCCACGATCAGCAAGTTCGATTTGGTTGTTTTTCTCATCGATTGTAAAGAATAACTCCGCATCAATTTTTGGCATTTCACGATTGTTATCCTGCATGTAGAAGTTTTCTGTCTTTTGTAATAATTGACGAATTCCTTCTTCACTTAGATATTTGATCAGTGCTTTGTTTTTAGGAAGACCACGATAGACACGTAGTAATTGTACTCCTCCTTCTTTTGTATCGCCAGCAGCGATTAATTTTTTTGCTTCAGCAAAAGTGACAAGTAATTCTTGGCGTTGTAAAGCAACTAGTTTCTCTATTTGAGGTTTTAATGCATCAAACTCGTGTACATCTCCTTTTGGAACTGGTCCTGAAATAATAAGTGGTGTACGGGCATCATCTACAAGTACAGAATCTACTTCATCTACAATCGCATAATTATGCGGGCGTTGTACTAAATCATCTGGAGCGTGAGACATATTATCACGTAGGTAATCAAAACCAAATTCATTATTTGTACCATACGTAATGTCTGCGGCATAGGCTGCACGACGCTCTGGACTGTTAGGTCTGTGATAGTCAATACAATCTATTGTGAGTCCATGAAATTGGAATATAGGAGCCATCCATGCGCTATCACGTTTTGCTAGGTAGTCGTTTACGGTGACTAGGTGAACACCATTTCCTGTAATGGCATTAAGGTACATGGGTAAGGTCGCTACCAATGTTTTACCTTCTCCTGTTTGCATCTCAGCAATTTTTCCTTGATGCATTGCAATACCTCCAATAAGCTGTACATCATAATGAATCATATCCCAAGTCACTTCTTTTCCAGCAGCATCCCAACTATTTGCCCAGATGGCTTTATCACCATCTAATGTTACATAGTCTTTGGTACCACTAAGAAGTCTGTCATATTCTGACGCTGTCACTTCTAGAGATGTATTATGGGTAAAACGTTTTGCCGTTTCTTTTACCACCGCAAATGCTTCAGGAAGAATCTCATTCAATGTATTTTCAGATACCGTATAGGATTCATCTTTTAAAGCATCTATCTGTGTGTAGATTTCTTCACGATGATCTATATCTTCTGTAGTTTCGGCTTCTGTTTGTAATTTTGCAATACGATCATTAATATCTTGTAATGCATCAGCAAGGCGCTTTTTGAAATCTACTGTTTTTGCTCGTAACTCATCTAAGGAGATAGCTTCAAAATCTTTTTCGTGTGATTTGATTTTATCTACGATAGGTGTAATAGCCCCAACATCTTGTTTAGACTTATCACCTACAAAAACTTTTAATACTTTGTCTAATAATCCCATAGTATATGGTGTTGTTATGTGTAATTTGTAAACATCAAATTTAATCAAAAAAAAAGCCTCTATGCGAGACTTTTTATAGTGTTTTAACGTAATGTTTTATTAATATTCATCTTCGTTCCAGAGATAATCTTCATCTGAAGGGTAATCTGGCCAAATCTCTTCGATTGAATCATAAGAGTCACCCTCATCTTCAATCGCTTGTAGATTTTCAACTACTTCAAGAGGTGCTCCTGTTCTTATCGCATAATCGATCAACTCATCTTTCGTTGCCGGCCAAGGTGCATCACTTAAATACGAAGCTAGTTCTAATGTCCAGTACATAGCAAATATGTTTTTTAATTTTGTGCAAAAATAATTTTTCTAAGCAGAAAACCAAGTGAATTGTCAATTATTTAAAAATAAATTTAAGAACGTACATATCAGAGGCATATACAATACGTACTATTTATGTTACTTTGAGTACTGTTTTGCGTGATAATAGCAGGGGTATTCTTTATTCTAATTTTTTTGGGATCCATTTGATCTCATCTGCCTGTAGATCGTTGGACAACTTCCGTGCCAGCAC
>CAKZKZ010000804.1 GCA_937124495.1 uncultured Dokdonia sp.
ATAAATGGAGAATATTTCTTTAAGGGTAGACTTGGAAATGAATTAACAAACAATGAGGGCTATAAAGCTATGCAAATGTGCGCTTTAAATGTTTTAGCACAAATACACACAAAAGTTGGTCTGGATCGCATCGTTGGTCTTAATCATTTTGATGCTTACTATCAATCTGGTAATAATTGGAACGATGCTCCAAAAATTGTAAATGGAGCCTCGGATCTATTTCTCGAAGTTTTAGGAGATAAAGGGCAACATTCTAGAGCCATTTTTGGTGTAGATAAACTTTATGGAAACTTATGTGCAGGAATTACCTGTTCTTTTACAATTAAATAATAATAGTAACAATAATAATTTAAAAAATGAATTTATTTGAAAATTTTAAACTTGGACAAAATACAGATCTAAAAAATAGAATTGTAATGGCCCCTATGACTAGAAGTAGGGCTATTAATAATATTCCTAATGAGATAATGAAAACGTATTACTCTCAAAGATCTGGAGCAGGTTTAATTATTACTGAAGGAACATCGCCATCAATAAACGGATTAGGCTACCCTAGAATTCCAGGAGCTTTTAATGACGAACAAATAAATGGTTGGAGACAAGTGTTTGAAGGTATTCACAAAAATGATAGTAAAGTATTTGTACAATTAATGCATACAGGTCGTGTTACCGCACAAATTAATTTACCAGAAGGTGGAGAAGTTTTAGCACCATCTGCTGTTTTTTTAGAAGGTGAAATTTATAGTGATACAGGAATGCAACCGCACACGATGCCTAGAGAAATGACTCTAGAAGATATTGAAAATGCACAAGATGAATTTGTTGAAGCGTCAAAACGTTTAATTGAAGCAGGTGCAGATGGTATTGAATTACATGGTGCTAACGGATATTTATTAAATCAGTTTTTAAACCCAAAAACAAATATTAGAACTGATAGTTATGGTGGAAATTATGAAAATAGAGCTCGTTTTGTTTTAGAAACAGCTACAAAAGTTATTGCTGCTATTGGTAGTGATAAAGTTGGGATTCGTTTTTCACCTTATGGAGTATTTAATGATTTGCAAGGAGATTATGATGATGTAGTGTCAATGTTTACTCATTTAGCTACTGAATTGAGAAAATTAAACCTTGCATACATTCATATTGTTAATCAGCGTGTTGCAATGAACGCTCCAGAATTTGCTACAGATATTTCCAAAACAATTAAAGATGCTTTTAAAGGAATTATTATTGTAGGAGGTGATGTTCATACAGCAGAACAAGGTGAAGAATTATTAAATAAAGGATATGATTTGGTGTATATAGGAAGACCTTTTATTTCTAATCCTACTCTTGTTAAAAAATTAGAAACAAACGAAGTATTAACACAGCCAGATTATGATAAACTATACACAGCAGAAGCAGCTGGGTATATAGATTATGTATAGATATCCGTACTTTCAAGGCACTAAAACTGAATAAATAATCAAAGATACCTGTCTATACAGGCAGTCCTATGAAATTACGTATTCTACTATGTGTAGGTGTTACTGTATTCGCTTTAACGCTTCGCTCTCCCTACGGTGGTGAATCTCACAAGTTCGATTTCGCGAAAGCATACTCATCCATATTTAATTATTAAGATAAAAAAAGAGCTGTTTTCATTAATGAAAACAGCTCTTTTAATATGTGTTAAAACAAGTTTTAGAATCTATAATTAGCTGATAAGTTAAACATAGTTCCAAGTTGGCTAAAATGATACCCATCATACGTCATTTGAGAATAACGCTGATTAAAAGTAATTAAGTTAGATTGATTTTGTACTTGAGCTGGGTCTGCAAGAATTGCATTACCTGCTGCATTTTCTGCAACAAACTCCCATTCTGGTAGTACATCAAGGATGTTGTTTATGTTTAATGCCAATGTTAATTTTTCGGTGGCATTAAATGTAACACCTAAATCGGTAACAATTTTAGGGATAAATTCTGTTCTTAAATCAGTACTTAATCCTTGTTGTCTGAACGTCGTTTTACCAAAATACGTGTTGTTCAAGTTAAAGTTAAATTTACCGATATCATAAGAACCACCTAAGATCCATTTTGTTTTTGGACGTGATGTAAAGAATAATGCTTCTTGCGTTTGATTTACAACTGATTGTCCAGAACTAGCAACAAGTGCAGGGTTATTTACAGCACCATCTCTTTCATTTACAAACGTATAATTTCCAGATAAGTTTAAGTCTAAGCTTCCTTGACCTATACCAATATTTCTTTTACTTAATACTACATCTACTCCAGAAGTTTTAGTGTCAATACCATTTACAAAAAAGCTTACGTCTGATAAGTTATTATCTATTAATACTTGATCTAATGCGGTATCACCAGCATCAGTACCACCGATCTCTGTACTTAAGATGATTCTGTCATCTACGTTGATAGAATAGTAATCTACCGTGAAGCTAAAGTTGTTAGGAAGTTTACCTCCTACACCTATCGTAAAGTTCTGAGATGTTTCTGCATCCAATTCAGGAATACCTAAAAGCTTCGCTTGTGTAGATACATTATTAATTAATCCTCCTACTTGTATCCCTTGACCAGGAATAAACGAATATTGTGCTTTTTGAGTAAATATTTGATGTAAGGTAGGGGCTCTAAATCCAGAAGATACAGACCCTCTCACTGTAAACATATCGTTTATTTTATAACGTGTACTAAACTTGTATACAAACGTGTTTCCAAAATCTGAATAGTTTTCTGTTCTTACAGTACCACTTAATAAAAAAGCATCAGATACATCATAATCTACAGATAAGTACCCTCCAAAATTATAACGATTAAATTTTCCTGAATTCTCTGGGCTATTCCCTGCAAAAGAATCGGCTCCACCACCATCATAAGATGCTAGCTCTCCTTCTATCACTTCAAAAGTTTCGTTTCTAAACTCAGCACCTAAACCGATACTAACCTTATCAGACAGTACTCTTGAGATATCAATGTTTCCTACATTATGCGTAAAACGTGTTCCACCTGGATCAAATGACTGCTGACTATTTTCTCTATATAATTGAGAACCTTCGGTAATTTCACCTGGATCTACGATTCCATTTCCATTTGCATCTACAAAAGTAGATGGTGATAAAACAACGTTTCTATTATGTGATTGATTCACTTTATACGTTTGTGTGTTTCCACCCGTCGTATAACTAGCATCCACATTCCACTCATTGATTTTTGTTCTTACTCCAATGGTTCCATTATAATCATTAAGTAATCCTTCAAAAGTAGGAACATACCCATCATATCCACCTGCATTATTAGGGTTGTTTCCTGGGAAGAAATCGGCTAAATAAGGAAAGTCATCTACAGTTCTCCAATAAGGAGTTCTGTAATTTGCAAAACTGTTTACTTTCTTATATACATACGCTGCGTTAAAATAAAGGTGTGTTTCTTCTGCGACATCATATTCTCCATTGATTAAGAATTTTGATGCAGCAGTTTCTGGAGAACCATTAATGTTTCCTGCGTCTGGACGACGATTTAAAAATTCTTGAACATCTGCGATATCTGCTCCAAAATCACCTGCTTCACCAGCAGCATCAACAGTACCTGGTCTGTTTGCTAGATTCACTTTTGAAAAGTCTACTGTATAATTTATAAAACCGTTATCATCTCCTAAGATTGAACCGTTATTAATACTAATCCCAGTAGATTCTCCATCGCCTTCACTAGTAATACCTGTTCTAAGTGTCACAGAGCCTCTGTTTACATCATCTTTTAATATGATGTTCATTACCCCAGCAATCGCATCAGATCCATATTGGGCAGATGCACCAGCTCTAAGAATCTCTACACGCTCGATAGCATCTGTTGGAATAGCAGAAATATC
>CAKZKZ010000805.1 GCA_937124495.1 uncultured Dokdonia sp.
CAAAGAGCTACGTTTAAAAGTTCCTGCTGTTAGTGATCTTATAAAAATTCCGATAAGTTCTTTTTCAGTACCAGAAGTGACTGCATTATCCTCTCAAGCGATACCTTATACTATCTTTCAAGGTATCGTGTATGAATCTTTGTTATTAGATCAATCATTAGCAATAGATATTGCCTTGTTGGCTTATAAAAAAGCCCAATTTGAACAAGACAGGACAAGTAGTATTATCAAAACATTTGCTCAAGAAGTTGTCATTAAAGAACAAACCAACCCTACAGTATATGACGCAACTAGGAAAGCACCTGAATCTTTTTCTGTACTAAAATGGAAACAAGCATGGGCACCTTTGTTTATGACATGGGAAGCAGTGTATACGCCTAGCGATGCTAATCTTGAAGGTCTTGACCTATCAAAAACCGATGCTAATTGGACATTGGAAGAAGGCATGTCATTTAAGAATCAATCAACAAAAACAACGTCTACTAGTGTACGTTTTCAAGGAATCAGCCCCTTTTCTAATGCTGTTTTCGCCAATTTAAAAGAGGTAGTTCCAAAAGAAATTATAGATAAATATGGAAAATTACACCTTATAGCACAATCTCTAAGCGGATTGAATAAACATCTTTTAATGCAACGACCAGGAGTTCAATTACCTCCTTTGAATTATACGCTAGATAATGGGGAGATCATAACCGACTATGATATTAATGAGAATGAACTCAAATTAATAGGGAATGATGGATATGTTGTGGCTTGTCATCCTGGAAATCCGACAGGCAAAGATGCGAATCGTTTTTTTCCGTTGAGATCAGGGATGTTAGAAATCAGAAATCTATCTATTGTCGATGCTTTTGGGCAAGAGAAGAAAGTAATAGATAGTAAAAATACAGGAAAGAGTACCGTCACCGAATCGGTTGCATTGACTGGCTTGAAAGCTACTGAAAATACCTTGATTCCTTTACCTCCTCGTATATTACAACCAAGTCGATTACAGTTTCATTGGTTAAACTTGCGTGATGAAGTGATATATCAAGATACAGGAGAATTAGACACTCCTATTTTTGGATGGCTAGTGCCTAATTTTATGGATAATAGCATCATGGTATATGATCATCTTGGGCAAGGAGTGATCAGATTACAGATCTCTAAAGATCTTGGCACAGCTGAAGGAATTACACTCTCAAAGCTCCCTTTTCCGGGTACTGATGATTTTAGGTTGCTTTCAGATAACATACACTTACAACAATTACTAGAGGCTATAGACTCTGGCACTATTGTTTCTGGAATTATGGATCTTGCTCAAGAAGTGCATGAGAGTTTAACACAGGCAAGAGGCGTACAAAATAATACCTTATCCTTACTTTTTGGACAGCCTGTCGCTTTGGCTAGGTGCTCTGTAGGTTTAGAATTATTAGGGTTACCTGCATATAATCAACGGTGGGATCAATCAGGAAAACAAAATTCAGGAGGAATTGAATCCATGAAGTTTCCTCTTTTTATAGGAGATTATGCCATAGAAAATGATGGCGTATTAGGCTATTTTTCTGATGATGATTACACCCGTTTATATACTTCTTTGCATACTCCTGAATCTAGCTTTCGCGAAAGCGTACCCTACTTTACTAAAAGCACTCCTTTAAAACTATCGCTTGAAGAAGGTGCTCAAAAAGTGACCATTTTAATGAACGCAGCTGCAGGAATGCAACTATCATCAGGAATCTTACCTTCTAAATTTGTCGAACTGTTTAGACACAGTACAAATGATCTATTAGAATCATTGCAAACAAGTTTTATGGTGACTCCTTTTATTGCAGACAAAGTAGATCCTGGTATTCCTATTCCAACAAGCATCAATACGGGTTGGAAATGGACACATAAATCGAATGTTCATACTTGGGAAGAGAGCCAACAACTAGCACAAGGCAAAAATAAGCAACGTTCCAGTTTTAAAAAACAACACCTCTATGAAGGCTGGTTAACACTTGATCATTTAAAAAATAAAAAATAAGTACTATGAGTTATGTAACCACAGGCAGTAGTAATACAGTAATTCCAGGTAATTCTATACACCTGAACATACGCATTTCAAAAGAAGCATTAGCCCCCATTTTTTTGACTGGAAATTTTATTATAGAAGGGCTTATGGGAATTGCAAAGGAAGAAGATTTGGAAGACATGACCTGTACCATGTATGGACAAATGGCCGATGACGATTCGCAAGCAACAACACCTATATGGATTGGAGAATTAGAATATTCAGACACCAATGCAGATCGGCGATTTACGGATATAGGATACAATAAAGACGAGTTTACCTATATCGATATAAAGTTAGAAGGTAGTATCGCGACAATGACTACTTCGACAACACGTTTACGTATTTCTTTTGAAGATCAAAACAACACAGATCATCAAAAACATACTATTGATTTTGAAGTACATATAGAACAAGAAAAACTTGAGATTCTTTCTTTTACCGCTGACCCTCTAATTCTTCAAGGGAATAGAGATAATCAGGTAACTTTAAAATGGAAAATTGAAGGAGGCTCCTATACCTATAGGATCTTGAAAGGGCTTACAGAATTGAATGCAGGCAACGGGAATGGTAAAGAAACTGGAAATCACAAAACGATACCTAGCAATGGAGATCATGTATACACGCTTGAGGTTACACAAGAGGAAACAATTATCACAAAAGATGTAAAAGTTCGAGTATTAAGAGATTCAACCTTAGATTGGCTAGATATAGATGATTTCATTATAGGAAATTTTTGTGCGAGTCAAGATTCCAATTTCCTCTTTGGGTTGATGCTTATAAAAGAGGATAATAAGCATGCTAAGATCGATCATATAGGTTATACCCCTCAAGGGTTCTCA
>CAKZKZ010000806.1 GCA_937124495.1 uncultured Dokdonia sp.
ACTAATTGCTTTATTTGTTCTTTGGATTATATGGTGTATTCCTGTAATATATTATGGCGTCAGTCAATTCAATAATAATGGTTTTGGTAAACCTTTTCATATCAAAGGGCGTTATTATTTGTGGACGGGAATTGCTATTATTATTTATTGGATCGGTTATGGTATAATTTCTAGGAAAGAATTATTTGAAAAAGTAATTTTCATTAAGAAAGAAGAAAATGTAAGTAACTTATTATCTGAAAAGAGTAATACATATTATTTGATGCTTTTAGAGATAATGAAAACAAAGAAGTTATATCAAAATCCAAACCTTACCTTAACAGCGTTAGCACAAGAAATAAATATTAGTTCAGGATATTTATCACAAATTATAAATCAAAAAACTGAAAAGAATTTTTTTGATTTTGTAAACTCATATAGAGTTGAAGAAGTAAAAGAAAACCTCAAAAATCCAGAGTATCATAATTATACAATTTTAGGAATCGCAATTGAGTCTGGTTTTAAGTCAAAGTCAACATTTAATGCCATTTTTAAAAAACAAGTTGGAAAAACACCTTCCCAATATAAAAAGAGTTAATTAGAGACATAAAAGAGTCCGATGCTATTAAAAATACATACTCTCGCACTTCATTTTTAGCAAATGCATTCATATTTGTTTCGTAATAAAAACAATTATGAAACGTCTTTTTCTGTTATTTTCTTTAAGTACTATTTCAATAAACTTATTTTCTCAAACTATAGAAATTCAAAAAATTGATTCCATATTTGAAAAATATAAAACAATAACAAATCCAGGGCTTGCTGTTGGTGTAATCAAAAATGGGAACGTAGTGTATAAGAAAAACTTTGGACTTGCAAATGTTGAACATTCTATACCCATTAGTGATTCTACTAGTTTTAATATTGGATCAGTCACAAAAACATTTACTGCGACGTGTATCTTGCTTTTAGAAAAAGAAGGGAAACTACATTTAAATGATTCTTTGTCAAAGTACTTTCCAGATTTGCCACAATTTTACCATCAAATAACTATTAAACAATTATTAAATCATACTTCGGGTATTCGTGATTATTTGATATTACATTCTCTAACACCCAATGGTTTAAAATATGAAAGAGATGCATTGAATGATGGTGATATTTTATACTTATTAAAACGGCAAAAAAGATTAGATTTTATGCCAGGAACTAAATTCTCTTATTCTAATTCTGGGTATTGGTTATTATCAAAAATAATTAAAAAAGCAAGTGGAAAGCCTCTAAGAGTTTATGCCCAAGAACATATTTTTAATCCCTTACAGATGAACTCAACATGCTTTAGAGATGATAAATGGGAAATTTTCAAAAATAGAGCGTCAGGCTACTGGGTAGATAAGGAAGGTAATTGGTTATATGATGGCGCACATACACAAATTGTTGGTCCTAGTGGAATTCATACTACAATAGACGATTTAATAAAATGGAATAATGCATTTTATCGTGAAAAATATTTTAGTCAAGAATTAATACATAAAATAACTACAACAAGTAAATTAACGAATGGGGCTAAAATAAATCAAGGTTTAGGTATGGAACTTAATATAGATGAGAATAGCAAATCATTTGGACACAGAGGTGCATCTTTTGGGTTTTTAGCAATTCAATGGTATTATCCAGATCTAGATTTAGGGGTAATTATTTTAGCAAATAGAAATGACGCATTTGGCATGCAACAAAGAGCTAACATGATCGCTGATATTCTTTTTCCTAAAAAAGATACAGGGAAAAAGAAGTTAGGTTTTAAACCTATGATAATTACTAAAAAAATAAAAGAGAAATATATAGGTAACTATTGGAACTCGAATGAATATTTAAATAGACAAGTAATTTTAGAAAACGACACCTTACGATATATAAGTAGTGGAAATAGAAAATTTAACCTTATACCTATAACTGAAAACAAGTTCTCAGTTTTTAAGGGGAGTAAAATCATAACATTTGAAACTACTAACACTTCTATAGAACAAATGGTCATCAATTCAAGTGGGGAAGAATTAACTTTTAAAAAATATCAGAAGGCTAATTATTCTAAACATGATTTAGAAGACTTCTTAGGAAGTTATTATAGTGAGGAATTAGGTTCAACAATTAAGTTATTCAATTTTAAAAGTAAGATAGGTTGGAAAATTGAAAATAAACAATACAATGATGTATTGTTAGAATTACAAAAAGATAATTTTTTAATTGGAAATAGTATTCTTATATCATTTACTAGAAATGAATATGATAAAATAACAGGCTTTTATTATAATAATACAAGAGCTAACGGATTATTATTTAAGAAAAATATGGATTAATATAATACATGATCTTTGAGATATCTATGGATAGAACTTTACTACTCTATACTTACCTTTCCTTTTTTGCTTTCGCGAAAGCTTTAAAAAAGGCCCATACTTCAAAGTTGAGTACTCTATTTTTAGGCTGTTATATCATGCGTAAAGATTCTTATACATAACCTGTTAATATATTATAATTATTCAATTTGTTTTTGATATAGTTATATATTTGAGCTTAAAAATAGTTTATGTCTTTTGATAATCCATTGTTATTCTTTTTTTGCGCAATAGGTGTGTTTAATGGATTTTTAGTAAGTTTTTATTTTCTATTTTTTGGTAAACAAAAACGAGTTCAGAATCTCTTTTTTGGCTTGCTGGTTTTAATGTTAAGCCTTCGTATTGGTAAATCTGTTTATATTATTTTCACTGCTATTGAAGACAGAAATTTACTCATTTCTCAACTTGGTTTATCTGCCTGTTTCTTAATAGGAGTTTCATTATTTTATTATTTAAAATCTTCGGTGCTTAACGAGAAGCAGATTCGTCGTTCTTGGAAGATTCACTATATATTATTATTTCTAATAGTACTTGTTGTAGGTATTGTAATGCCTTATGAAACTCACGTAGACTTTTGGAGTCGTTATTTTGTACATTTTATTTATATCGTTTGGGGAATCTACCTTGTGCTGTCTGGGTTTGTTTTACGGCATATCTTCAAAAAAATGGTAAGCAAAGGGCAAAAATGTACTACTGCAGAACTTTGGTTAGTAGCTGTTTTGATAGGCAATGTACTCATCTTTGCTGCTTACATGGTGGGGTATTTCTATTTATATTTGATAGGAACCATTACCTTTTCTGTCGTGTTTTATGGATTGCTTTTCTTTTTTCTATTCAAGAAAAATAGAGAAACCATTTTTCAAGACATCCCAGAAAAATATGCTGCAAAAAAGATAGATACTAAAGAAGCACAGTTTCTTATTGAGCAATTAAATACGCTGATGAAAGAAAAAGAACTGTATAAAGAAACTGATATTAAATTACAGAATGTCGCTAAGGATATCCATATTTCTACGCATAAATTATCTCAATTATTAAATGATAATCTTGGAAAAAGCTTCGCTTCCTTTATTAACGATCATAGAATAGAAGAAGCCAAACGATTATTAATAGATAATAATCAATTTACATTAGAAGCCATAGGCTTTGAAGCTGGATTCTCTTCTAAATCAAGTTTTTATGCTACATTTAAAAAAGTAGTAGGAATGACTCCGTCCCAGTTTCAAAAACAAGTTTAAAGCTGGAATAACTCCAAAATTATAATATTGGACTCTTCAATTATAACTCATCAGTTGTAAAAGACACCATTTTAAGAGATTTGAATACATATTTTAAATCTCTTATTATGAAATCATTTGTATTTGCAGTTTTGCTTGTATGCACTGCCCAATTTTCTAATGCGCAATCTGAAGGTTCACTTATTGAAAAAACGCTTCAAAATTATATGGATGGGAGTTCGTATAATAAGATTCCTCAACTAAAAAGTGCTTTTGCTGATGACGCTACTTTATATCTTACAGGAAAAGACGGTTTCAAACGGTATACACCTTCAGAGTATGCTGGATTCTTTACAGGGAAAGAACCCGGAGAATTTAATGGACGTTACGCAAAAATATTAGCGATAGAGGTCATTAAGGATATTGCTACTGCCAAAGTAGAAATTGCGTTCCCTGAACGAGATATGCTTTATATTGACCTCTTCTTACTCAAGAAGATGGAGAATGGTTGGAGAATCATTAGTAAGACAGCCACAAGAGTTGATAAAAACAACTAGGATGAGATATTGTATTACATTCCTAACTCTTGTGTTTTCGGTAGCTATGTATGCACAAGATAGTGTCATTACATACATTGATACGACTCCTGAAATAGATGGACAACTAGATGAAGCGGTCTGGGAAGAACTACCAGAGTATACTAATTTTTATAATTATTTACCTACTGATGAAGGTCTTGCAGAAAATCAGACCTCTGTAAAACTATTTCATAATGGTGATTATTTGTTTGTGAGCGCTGTTTATTATGATACTATCGAAAAAACGCAAGTAAGCACCTTAAAAAGGGATGTGTCAATTAGCCTTAGTGATGCTTTTATACTGGTTTTGGATACACAGAATCAAGAACAGAATGGATATCTATTTGCACTAAATTCCTTAGGAAATCAAACGGATGGTTTAATAGGTAGAGATAGTGAAGGATACACGCTTAACTTTAGTTGGAATACTGTTTGGAAATCCCAAACAGTACTCAACGGTACAAAAAAGCAATATGAACTCGCTATACCACTTAAATCACTTAATTATAATACAAATAATCCAGTTTTTGGCGTTCAATTTTATGTACGTGATATAAAGAACAATTCGTGGACAATTTTTAAAAATGTAAAAAGGAATTATGCAAATTTAGATTTACGATTTACAGAAAAGTTCGTTGTAGCAGATTTACCAAGCACAACACCGTCAAAATTTACTGTAACACCTTCTATTACGGCAAACTATCAAAAAGATCTTTTGGAGGGTACTGAAGAAACAAACGTAGTTCCCAGTCTGGATGTTCAATATAATGTAACATCCTCTTTAAAATTGGATGCAACGATTAATCCAGATTTCTCTCAAATAGATGTAGATCAACAAGTAACCAATTTATCACGTTTTTCTATATTTTTTCCTGAACGTAGAAATTTCTTTTTGGAGAATAGTGATTTGTTTTCAAGTTTAGGAGTTTTTGGAGTCAATCCATTTTATTCAAGAAGGATAGGAGCCAATAGTCGTATTCAGTTTGGAGCTAAACTCTCAGGGAATATTGCTCCAAAAACGAGAATAGGAGTTTTAAATGTGCAAACTAATGAAGAAGAAGAAACGCCCTCACAAAATTATGGAGTATTAGTTACAGAACAGCAACTAACCA
>CAKZKZ010000807.1 GCA_937124495.1 uncultured Dokdonia sp.
TGTGCATAATACACTGCCTCTTGTTGGTAATCATCCATAATGGCCGTAAACGCATCGATATACGTAGACAGGTCTTCAAGAGCGACAGCGGTATCTTCTATACATGCCACTGCTTTACGATCACCGATCATATTCCCTAGCAGACCTAAACCTGCTTTACGCAACTCCATCGCCTGATCAATCTGACCGCCTTCTAGCATAGGAAATGCATACGAAAGCCCTGAGGCGGCAATATCACCTATAAGTGCTTTTGCTTGCGATCGTGCTTTTTCTATTGTGGTATCGCGAACTTCTAACGTAAGAATAGCAGCAGGGTCTCCTTCGATAAAAAATCGATTTTGTATTTGTGTTCGGTTCTCTTTTGTACAATCCAAAATGACCTTATCCATCATTTCGCAGGTGTACAAGTCATGCTGCATGGTTAGTGCTACTGCTTTTAAACACTCAGGTAATGTCTTAAAATGTGCAGCGACCAGAATACCGTGTGCAGGTGGTAGCTCATCTAGCTGTAATGTGATTTCTGTTGTAAAGGCAAGTGTTCCTTCGCTTCCAGCTAATAACGCGCATATATTTAATGGATCACCTTCTTCGGTAAAAGGCTGCTGATCTATGAGTGCGTCTATCGCATAGCCTGTATTACGTCTATGGATTTCTGGTTTTGGAAATTCAGATCGAATTTGGTGCTGCGTTTCTGGGGGTGATAATTCTTCTTGGAGTGTTTTATAGATGGCCCCTTCTAGAGTGGTTAATTGGCATTTTTCGCGAAAGCGTGTTTCTGATAAGGGTTCAAAAGTGACTTCACTTCCATCACTTAATACTGTTTTTAATCGGATGACTTTATCTCTAGTGACACCATATTTAATAGAGGTTGTCCCTGAAGAGTTATTACCAACCATCCCTCCCATCATACAACGGTTTGCGGTAGAGGTATTGGGTCCAAAAAAGAGTCCGTGTGGTTTTAGATATTTATTTAACTCATCTCGAATCACACCTGGTTGCACAGTTACCTGACGTTTTTTTACATCAAAGTCAATAATCTTAGTAAAATACTTGGATACATCTACAACAATCCCATCGCCTACACATTGCCCTGCGAGTGAGGTTCCAGCAGTACGAGGGATTAAGGTTGTATTATTTTTTGATGCAAAGACAACCAAATGCTGTATATCGCTCGTATCTTTTGGGTACGCCACCGCTTGAGGAACTTTTCGATATACAGAGGCATCTGTCGCATAGATATGCTTATGAAGTGCATCTGTATGAAGTTCTCCTGAAAGTTGGCTTGATAATTGTTTAAAGAGCATAAGCATATCATCAAAAATACATCAAAATTTTATGGTGTATCCTACGTTATAAAACATAACTACTAATATTAATTTAACCAGAGTACTGCATTAGAAATTTGTAATGCAACATTCAAATTTAAAAACTCAACTTATGAAAAAAACGCTTTTTAGTATCGTCTTATTTTTAGGAATTGTAGCTTCTATGCAAGCACAAGAAATTTCTGGAAATGCTATAGGAATTCGTATAGGAGACAATGATGGTTTTGGAACTGAAGTCAATTATCAACGTGCCTTAGGAGA
>CAKZKZ010000808.1 GCA_937124495.1 uncultured Dokdonia sp.
TTTAAAGTAGTTTTTTTATTTTTAATTAATGATAATTATGTTAAATATCTAACGGTATACTTAAAGCTTTAGGTTCTTCCGGTGGAGGAAGAAATTTAGCAAAAGAGAAAGTAATTAAAGATTTTCCATAACCTGTTTTCTGATCCATAGATGATTTAATTATTTTTGTTAAGTCGTCAGTGTTATTAAGAACACAACCGTCTATGGCTTCGCTAGTTTTTACTTCACAAGTAGGAATATGAACATTAAAACCACCATGTGGAGACTCAAAGAAATCTACATAACCGTATACTTGAGAGTCTATTTCAGTATTAGAATTATTCATATCGACAAAGCTAACTCTTGCTAAAGCATAATTACTATCTCCTATAGAATATGAAAATAGGCTTATTTTTAAACCAATACCGCTATCATAATTTGAATCTTCAAATCTATTATATGCCGTGGTAAATAAATATTTTGTATTCGATTCTATATATGATTTTTCTTTCTCTCTTGCTCTTTTTTCTCGTTCGTATTTAGTGCTTCCGTCAGTAGCCCAATCAAAAAAAGCTGAAGCTAATTGACCTTCAGTAGTAGTAAATTTTGTATCGAATTTTCCTTTCACCTCTTTTTTCAAACGTTTAGAATCAAACTCATTTGAAATAAAACTTTTGCTTATTGGGAATATAAAACCCTCATTATTTGGTAATAATATAACCTTTTTAGCACTGCTTTCAGTCTCACATAATCTTTTAGAGTATTTAGAGGCTTTCAGTTCGTTATCAATACACATTTTTTCTGTGTAACCCGGGTTGTATCTATTTAATAACGGTTCTGAATTACCTGAATACATAACAAAGGTTTTACAACCTGATAAAGAAAAAACAGCAGCAATAAATAATAAATTAAGATTCTTCATTTTCAATATCCGTATAATTTGATTTTTCTTCTAGTTCATTCATAGCGTCATCAACTTCATTCCTAATACGTCTTAATTTTGGAATAAAACCAAATAAGGCAGGTTCACCTAAGGCTTTAGAGTGTATATAAAGCGTACCAAATGAAATAGAAAACAAGCCTGTGATTAACGCTATAGTTATTCCCCAAAACGCTTCTCCTGGGTATATATAAACCCAAAATTTATTAATAAAAAGTAACGATAAAATAGATAAAGGAAGGATAAAAATTAAATTTCTTCTAATTTCAGTTTTTTCAATTTTAGATATTTTATAAGTGCGTCTAACTGTTTTAAATTGTCGATCAGTAACAATGTAATTATCTTTTTTAACGAGCTGACTATTTTTTTTATTGTCTTTTTCAACAAGAGGATTTTTTTTATTTTCGTCCATAACTACACTCCAGATTTCCAAGGCTGTTTACCACATAAAGACTTATAAATAGGTAAATTAATTAATTCTCCCATTGATAAAATAGCTTTAGGCTTATAAAAACCAATTGAAGAAACCCATTGATTGATTTCATAAGCATTATCAATGTAATAACTAGAATAAACACATTGAGCAAATTGATATTGTTTCAAATTTCCGGTGTCTTCCCCTTTCCAGTATTCGTGCATTTTTTGCATTTGTTCGACATAAGGTTTATGTAATTGATAAGTAACCCTATCGTATATAAAAGGTGTAACTACATAATAACAAGTCACAAGCCAAATAATTAACCCTATAACAACCCTAATAGCCCAATCAGGCATATATCTATGTATGAATTCTAACAAGCTTCCTTCTCCAAGTAGTTATAAGCCGAAACGACTTCTTTAAATTTTACTGACATTAAATTTTTTATATGTTCAGGTTGCCCTGACCCTCTATCCGGGTGATATTTCATAGACTCACGCTTATAAGCCTTTTTTAAATCTCTTTGATTAAAACCTGGTTGTAATCCTAATAACTTCATAGCTTCGTTTATTGATTCTTGAACAGATTTATTCGCTTCAGATTGAGTATTACGACTTTTATTACGCTCAAAATTTGCTTTTTCTCGAGCAAATCTCTCTTGTTCTCTTCGTAATTCTTCTTCTTTTTGTGAATAATGACTTGAAGCTTTATTTACCTGATCTTCGAGATCAGCCTCAATGTCTGCTTTTTGGTTATTAAGGGATTTTTGATACATTCGATGAAGTTTATAATCTTCAATAGAATTTAAAATACCTCTAAACGGATTACTGAAATTTAATAAAAAGCCCAGGATAAATAACCCGGTATACCAATTATTGTTAGCCTCTAATAAACCAATACATATAGCAAAACCAAAACTGAAGCCAAACAGTAATTTAAAAGGGTGTAACCCTTTAAATAACTTTCCTATAACGTACCCAACACAAATTAAAAATACTGTGAAAAATATTATCTCTGTCATGATAAAAACTTTTCCTTCAACGGTTTAAAAGTATGAATAAGTACACCTATAACAAAGGGTAAAGTAAGCAGCCATATATCAATCACCATAACTATTTGAGCTACAGGAACAATCAATATAAAGAACATAATAAATCCGAAAACAGTTCCTTTTCGTACAAACCAACCACCAGTTAACCCAATAAAAAAAACAATAAACATCAAGCCAAAAAACGAGCTATCAAATTGAAAGCCGAACAATTCATACATTACTTTTTAACTCCCTTTGGTACAGGTTTTAACTTCAATAAGTAGTAACCTGTTTTTCTATCATGTTTAATCTGAAGTGGTGGAAACATTGTTTTTTTCGCCATTCTTCTATTTTGAAAATATGGTGTTATTTCAATTTTCACCGGGTTTCTATTTTTTGAAATAATCAAAACCTCATTATTTCCAATCGTTCTTACTTCATTTGTATTGAGTAAATTATATTCTTGCCTGGTTGTTTCATTATCAAACATACGGTCTGAAGAATACGGACGTTTCATATGAATTTCACGAACACGACCAGCTAATTTAGAAAAATATTCAGCGGTATAAGGATCAGAAGAATCTAGACATAAACTTGTATTAAATGCTCCTAGAATTGATTTTGAAGTAGCTAGACCGTATTTAGTTTCAAGCTGTGAGATTGTCTGAAGAATAATAGATAAACTCACTCCATACCCTCTAATAGTGTTAGCAACTGAAACAAAATCACTCACGTAACTATTACCGAATTCATCAAATAACAAATACACAGGTAAAGAACGTCCTGAAAGGTGTTCTTTTCTCATGCATTGATTAAATATACTGCGGAAAAACAAACTGATAGCAAACGAATAATACTGCTGATTTTCAGGCGGTGTAATAAAGTATATGATTGTTTTTTCTTTTCTTAATCTATCTAATTTGTAATCAGATTTATTAAAAAATGCTCTCATATCTCTGTTAGAAAATGATCTTAACGCTGTAATACAAATCCCGGCAAAAGACTGTATAGCTTCACTATTACCAGTTAAAGCCCCTCTCCATTCATCTTGTAAATATGGATCATTAGGATATTTATTATTCCAACCGTTTTCACTGACCCACTGGTCTAGTGGTCCACCATCTTCTCCGAAGTTTTGCATGAGTTTATATAAATTAGGAAGGTTAAAAAACCTTTCATCTCCCACGCTCAAAACTTTAATAAGCACTGATAAAATACGAGTAGCCCCATTATTCCAATACGAGTTTCTATCTCCTGGATTACCTGACCATATAATGGTTTCTGCTATCTGTTCGAGTTCTGTATCGTTTTGAGCTTCAGAAAATGGATTGAAGAAGTGTGATTGTGATATTTCGTTTGGATTATAAACAACAACATTAAAGCCTTTAGCTTTCATGAATCCCGAAGTTTTTTCGAATACTTCACCTTTAGGATCATTAACAACTAAACTACAAACTCTATCTGCTTTGTCTAATACATTAGGAATAATGTATTTACTTGTTTTACCTGCCCCAACACGAGCCGCCATAAGTACGTTTTGAAAACTTTCTTGTTCAGTTAAACGAAGGTCTACGCCATTTAATACAAGACCTTTCCCTTTTTTAGATAAGAATTGAGAGTATTCATTTTCAGTTAAAAATGAAGCCCCTTCTTTTCTATTTAATTTATACCCCTTTATTAAGTAACCCAATGCGTTACCAAATCCTTTGAACATCTTACGGATTACCTTCATTTATTATTATTAGAATTATATTTTTTCTGTATATTTATATGCCTATTATTTTTTATATTATCAGCCCTAAACTTTTGAGTTTTAAGCCAAGATAGGTAATGTTTTTTAACAAATCAGTGTTGTAAAACATTATCTATACGTTTTGTTATTTGATCAACTAATAAGCTAACGTATCACATAGTTTTGCCACCCTTTTTATTTTGGTGAGCGTTTTCTTTTTTCTTCTGTTTAGTTTTTTCTTTATCTGCTCTAAATTGAGCTAGACGCTCTTTTGCTTCCTCTTTCGCTGTCCGGCTATCTCTATTAGTAAAATCACCTTGAATCCACTCTTTAGCCGTTTCTTTTATATTCTCTGTTGTAGTTTGATCTTCTCTACTTAATACGAATTCATCAGCGTTGTTTTCCTGGTTTTGTCTCCAAGAATCCATACGCTCTTTCGCTTTTTTACTTCTTGCCCGTGACTCTCTCGCTGTAAAGTCGCCAAAAATCCACTCATTAGCTGTTTCTTGAACTTTTTCCTTAAAATTTTGGTCTTCTTCAGGTTTTACTTTTTTATCAGCTTTATTCTGTTTACGATATTTCTCTCGAGTAGCTTGTTTTTTACGCTCTGTAAAATCACCTTTTAACCACTCATCAGCGGTTTTTTTAGAAGGTTTAACTTTTTCGAATATGTTTTCTTTACCTTCAAAACGTGCCTCCATAAGTGCATATTCACCACCTAAACCAAGTGTATTTAAACGATGTTTTTTACCTGTTTTACCGTTAGTAAATGTAATCGTTTTGCCTCGTACTTTATAAGATGCTTGATTGTTTTCTAGTAATTTATGAAAGTCTTCTCTTGATTTTGAAGTTGATAATATTGATTGTAACGAGTCTATAAACTCTTCTTTATTATCTTTATAGTGATTCTTTTTTGATATGATTTTTGCTTGTTCTAGCTCTGGGTATTTCATTAAAACCCATTTTTCCATTTCTACTTTTAAGGTTGAAAATTCTTTTTTTCTTAGACTCGTTCTATTCGATTTACCAACTTCATTTGAGCTAATCATAAGATGAAAATGTAGATTGTTATCTTTTTCATCGTGCATATAACCACAAGCCAAATTACCAAAAGCTCGACGTTTTGTGTATTCCTGGACTATCTCATATAGTGCTTTTTTTTGTGCCTCATTTGAAAGGTTTTTACTACGAGAAATAGAGATGATTTCATGGTATAAATACACACCATTTTTACGCTGTTTTAATTGCTCTGAATTATTCTGAAATTCATTTAAAACTTGTTCTTTTTTACGACCAAAACAGTTATAAATAAAACGATATTTATCATCATCTCGATTCGCTCCCTTCTCCATATATTCATAAAGTTGAGAAAACGAACCCTCCTTTCGAGACATCGATTTAATTATCATTGCTCGCCTATCTTAGTTAAATTAGTAATAGTATCTTTCATCGATTTATCTAAATCTTGTAAATATTCTAGTAAGTTTTGTTCCTCAATCATGTAATTTAATGTATTAGAATGGTGAGCCATTTGATTAACATTATTAGCTATGTTTCTTATTAAAAGACTAAGTGAATGTAGCTCATTTTCTATCGATTCTAATTTCTTTTTCTCCCCAATTTCAGGCAACCTATTACCCTGTAAATATGCTAAAGCCATGTTACGAATTACGATACCAGCTTTTGTATTTTCTTTTAATGCAACCGCATTAAAATCGTCCATTTCACCAGGGGTAAAATAGATCTCTTTTCGTTTCATTTTGGAACGATAATTTTTTAATCTTTGTGATGTTTCAGGCATTATAAAAGTGACCTAGGTTTTAAAAAGGGGTTAAGGGGAATTCCCCTTACAAGAGCAATGTTATACGGGATTTTTTTATTCTGTCAAATGGTACATTTGTTAGGAATAAAAAAATTTCCGGAAACATTGCAATCTTGCATTCAGTATTACGCTGAACATCTTCACACAACGTTTAGATTAGAACGAACGCTGAACGAAAAAAATAACCAGGTGTAACCTGGTTATTTTTGAGAAATATTCTTTAGAATTTTCTCTAAGTTGTTATATGCAATTTCTCTTGTTCTTACTGCTAATAAGATTATTAAAACTCAATTTTGAATTGTATAAATCAGCCTATATTTTCACACTCTAATTTTATATAAATCTTTAAATCAAATTAACGATTCATTTCGTAAAATTCATTCTTGAAGTGACTGTATTTTTTTCAGTAAACCAGGAATAATTTTAGGGTTTGATTTTTCAAGTTCAAAAAAACTTTTATCAAAATATTTAGTCCTAGTTATTCTCATAAATATTTTTTATTTAAGTTACTAAGAAAGTCTTTTGTATTTTCTTCAGAATGTAATCAGCTATCGAGTGATTGCATTGCTAAATTTCAAAGTATTAAATCTTCGTAAACTTCCAACGCTTTTAAATCGTTGTACTCTTCTGAAGAAATAACAACCGCAAAATCTTTATTACGTTTTGTAATTTTTACTGGTTCAGATTTTATAAATTGAAGCATATCTCAAAATCATTGTTTAGCTTCAGTTGATGTCATTGTTTTCATAATGTTCGATTTAACTATTAAATTGTCTATTTCAATCATACTTATTTTTCAAAATAATCAAGATAAAAAAAGAGGTTTTTAACCTCTTTAATTTAAGCCTTTTAACAGTGTTGAAACTCTAGAATCTTTTTTAGATAAATCTAAATAAGATTTAATTCAATTACAGTTTAGTAACTGAGTTAAATTTGAGTATCACCATTCAGAGCAAAATGGATCAGAATGATTTTCAACATAACAAAACATATCTCAACTTCACTTATCAAATTCAGTTATATACCAACTCATTTCTGTGTTATCTCAACCTAAACTAACTGCTCAATGTAGCACTAGTAAAATTTTCTTATCTGTCTCATTTTCTTGTGAGTACAAATGATACCCGGTCATAATTTCACCAACTTTTTCGTAAAAACCCATTTTAGAAAAATTAAATAATAAAGTAGCTATTGAAAGCTTGGGATTTTCGAGGGTCAAGCATCTGTTATTTTTTGGAGGTACGGAAAAAAATCAGTGCTTTACCTGATGAAAGAGCAAGTACAATTGCTAAACTTTATTATTAATCTACGTCTTAATCGAGATAAAACATTTAAAACAAGTTGAGCTTTTAAAAATTTGCGGGGGAAAAATAAAAAGAATATTAAATCTTGGTGTTTTTAGTCTTAATTCATAGTTAAAACGTCTTATTTTGAGCTTTAAACTTTAAAAAAGGTAACTAGGTTGTTTTTGAATAAAAAAGCTCTAAAAATCGATTCTAGAGGCTTTTACTTTTTAGGTATTCGTTATAATCATCAAAATTTTTATAGATTATTGATTTATCTATAATCGGGAGCGTTAAATTTTTTTGATAAAATTTTAATGTTTCTTTTCCGGCTTTATCATTATCTAAAAAACAATAGGCTTTTTGATAAGAGTGTTTTTTAAATGCTTCTAAAGTTTCATTTCTTAAATTTACAGAATTTAAAATTAACACAGTACTTTTAAAGTCTTGTAAATTATGATCTGTTAGGAATGATAAGAAATCTATAAATCCTTCAAAAATTGCTATGTCCTGGTTGTTCCCTGGATTGATTAATGTATAAGACTTTCCATTAATTGAGCCTTTCATAAAAACATTTCTGAACTCATAGCCGTTTAGTTGGTTTTCAATCGCTAAAGCAAAATTAAAACTATCTGTTTTGATTACTGTAAAATATATTTCTTTTAAATATTTTTTAGCCAGGTCTATATTAATATTTCTACTATCGAGGTATTCAATAAGCCTAAAGTGTTTTAGGTCTGAAACATTTTCTAATTTGAATGGTTCGTTAGTGCTAGAAAATTTTAATCCGGGTTGAATATTTAATTTTGGAATTATTGAAGAACCGTAATCATCATTTAAACGTTTTAAAGTATCTGAAATAGTTTCATTAT
>CAKZKZ010000809.1 GCA_937124495.1 uncultured Dokdonia sp.
ACTCGCTTTAGAGCAACAAGGAATTCATAGACATATTGTTGGTGTTCAAAAACAACCCCTATATATGATGGAACGTATTGATATTATTCCTGATTTAATTCCGAAACAGTGTGTTTTTGATACGTTTACAGAATGTATTACGTATTTAAAAACCTTTGTCAAAGACGAGGTGTAAGTTGTATTACGCTTTCGCGAAAGCGTACTCAGTAAAAATAAAAGAGGAGTCTATTCAGATTCCTCTTCTTTTTTGTCTGGATTATAGATATTTTCTTCTTTGGCTTTTTCAAGAATGGAAGGAAGTATTATTGGCGCCAACGATTTTACAGGTGTAAAAAGAACAGATTCCTCCATCACTTCTTCACTTACAAAACCAATCCGATCATTTGCAGCATTTACAAACATAATAACCACACTTAATAGAAAAGCATATTTAAGTACTGCAAAAACGGCTCCCGCCAATTTATTTACAATACCTAACATCGCAAAATCGGCTATTTTGGTAAGAAGCTTTCCTGCCATAGAGATCGCTAGAATAATAATAACAAATGTAATAGCAAAAGCAGTCAGATTGATTGCCTGTTCACTCCAAGATGTTTTTTCAGCAAGCCAATCTCCCGCAAAGTGAGAAAAATGAATAGCACCAAAAATTCCTGCGATAAGACCAACTAGTGAGGCTAGTTCTACAAAGAGGCCCTTTTTAAAGCCTTGTATAGCTCCTAAAATGAGAATAATTCCAAAAACAATATCGATCGTATTCATATGTTTAAAAATAATGTACTACTATATAAACTTCAAAAATAAGCTTTATGTTGTTTAAAAATATAATCTAAAGGTTGCATTAGGGGTAAAACCTAATGAAAGCTGTTCGATCTGCTCTACAGATCGCTCTTGCGTAATAGCATCTACATCTTGTCTAAAAATTTCTCTTAATGTAACTTGTCTATTTAATATATTAAGTACTGAAATACCAAAAGTACCAAAGGTTTTTCTTTGTTTTACTTTCTTAACTCGTTCTTCAAGTGTTTTGGGCTTTGATAATGCAAAATGCCAGGCAAGACTAGCATCCATTCTATGATAAGAAGGTAAACGTTCCCCATTTATACGTTCAAAATCTATATCATCTTCACTCTCTGAATCTGTAAAAGGAGCTCCTGTGTGATAATTATATCCTAAAGAAAATTCCCAATTTTTAAAATCAAGAGATCCAGAAATATTTACATTATGAGTAATATCGTTATTGCCATTAAAAGAGCTTTCTTGAATTTCTTTAAAAGTATATTCAACATCATTAAAAGTATACCCAAGCCATATATTTCCAGGACCAATTCTTTTTTTAATTAAAACATCAGCACCTATAATATCACTTGTTCCCACATTAATATCTTCTGCTACACTCGTAAACCCATTGGTAAAAGAAGTTAATCCTTTTACTTTTTTCACATATCCATCTATATCAATAAGCCATCCTTTTTTTGAAAATATAGCTCCAAATGAAAATTGAAATGATTCTAAATTTGGGATTTCTATACCATCGGATAACGTCCAAATTCTATTTTCTAATCTAATCTGAGTGTCTTCAAATTCTACTAATTGTGAAATAGTTTGTACTCTCTTTTCTAAAGTAAGTTTAAGTCCAAAATGTTTTGAAAATCCATAATTGGCATTTAATCTTGGTTTAAAAAAAAGAGAGTTGACTAAAGAGTTATGTCCAGCTCGAATACCAACATTAATATGACTATTTCTATTAGGCCTCCAAGTAACATCTGAATAAAGCACATTGGTTATATTTCTTCGTGTACGACGAATATTAAAGTCACGAGTTTCAGTAGTTTCTGGCATATCTTCTGGGTCAATCTCCATATCATCATCATCATCATCAACATCACCATCACCATCTGTGTCATCTTCATCTATATCTCCGTCCCCATCTTCAAGTTCTTCCAAAGGGTCAAGTTCTTCATCATCTGGATCAATATCTTCATCTCCTGCCTGATCTCTAAATAATTGATAAAAATCTTTGATATGAGAAAATTGATATCCCATTCTAATATCAATATTATTATTTAATGCATAAGTTGCATTCATATCAAAGCCAAACTCATCTATGGTATTCCTTCTTACATTCTCTTCCTGAACAATATTGTCAATATCATCTCTAACATCGTTTCTATAGTCACTATCTAATGATGTAAAATATCCTGATATACTATGATTCCATTTTCCCTTATCAAAACCTTCCCATGAAATGGTAGCTCCTGTATTTTTCACACTTAATATGTCAGATATTACATCTTCTTCTTCTGCAATTAAATAGTCCAAATTATTAGTAGT
The DNA here is from genome assembly GCA_937124495.1 of uncultured Dokdonia sp. Classification (GTDB taxonomy): domain Bacteria; phylum Bacteroidota; class Bacteroidia; order Flavobacteriales; family Flavobacteriaceae; genus Dokdonia. Next base: position 2,332 of record CAKZKZ010000809.1, read on the forward strand.
AAAAAGACCACTCAGGGTAATACGGTCTTTTTTTGTAGGGGTATATATTAGTTTAGTATTGGTATCATAAAAGAAAAATTCTTCTCGCTGTGCAATGTCATCAAAATTGTTTTCGGAAATAATTGCACCAGCTTCTACAAATCTGGTATTTTGAAACACTTTTTCTTGAAATGACTCAAAAGTGGGGGTTTGATATTCATCTGTATATGATCTTCTTGCAGATGCAATGAACGCCAATTTATCACTCAAACGTGCTTTTGTAAATACATCAACATGAGTTCCATTAATTCCTATACCAAATGATGTTTCTTCTGGAACTTCTTCTGCTGTTCTGATATCAATCACACCAGAGATACGATCTCCATAAATCACACTTGCTCCTCCCTTATATACTTTTGTAGTTTCTGTAACATATGGATTAATAATTGAAATAGATCCAAAAAAATGACCCGTATTATATAATTTGATTTTATCAAAAAGTACTAGATTCTGATCTGTTGACCCTCCTCTTACTTGAAATCCCGCAGCCGATTCATCAGGACTAAATATTCCAGGAACACTTTGTAATCCTTGGAATACATCAGGCTCTACTTGACCTGGAATTAAGCCTCTGTTTTTTGTGTCTGATGTAAGTGATCCATCTATATTTTTATCAATTCCTTCTGTTAAATAACTCACAATCAATACTTCTGAAAGTGACTCTTCTGAAGGTTGGGCATATATATTTTTACACGTACTATTTTTATAATCTTTGGCTTCTAATAGAATATCTTGATACCCTACATATTCAACACGTAACAGAGATGTTTTTTCAATTTTTTTTAATTGAAAAAATCCATTTTCATCACTTATAGTTCCTTTAGAATCATCAGAGGCTATAATGCTAGCAAAAGATAAGGGTTCATTTGTTGTTACGTCAAAAACATACCCACATACTGTTATGGTTGTTTTAGGAATATAAATAATGACTTGAGAATCTGATACTTTTTCAAAAGTAAGCCCTGTTTGTTGCATCAAAGCAGATAATAGCTCTGTAAGAGTAATAGATTTGCTTTCAAACGTTATTTGCTTTCGCGAAAGCGTACTATCATTATATGAAAACTGAATAGTAGTTTGAGATTCTATATCTGCTATTACTTCACTTAATGGCTTCTTATTATAAGATACTTGTAATATATTTTGACTATATGATATACAACCAAATAGTAATAAAACTATAAAAAGTAGTTTCTTCATATAGTGTATTATCGTTTAGTTATCGTCACAGATTGTTTGTTGTTAGACATAGTATATTCTAGTCCCATAGTAAGGCATATTTTACGCAATGCTAAGTCCAAATCATCATATCTAAAACTCCCTGTAAATAACTGTTCCATATTTATAGCATCTGGTATTACAGTAAGTTTGTAATGTAATTGTAAATCATCTAATACTTCACTTAAAGGTGTGCTCTCAAATTGAGATTTACCATGTATCCAAGCTGGAGATGCTCCTATCTCTTTTGGACTGATTTTATCACTTTCTACTTTAATAGCTTTTCCTTTGGTAAGTTGAGCAGTTTCCTGGGTATTACTATTGGTATATTTTACCTTACCTTCATAACAAGCTAGTTCAAATGATTTTTCGCGGGTATGTATATTGAACTCTGTTCCTAATACAGCAATTTCTCCATATTTTGTATTTACTATAAAATCATCTCCTGATGTAACATCAAAAAAGGCCTCTCCTTCTAAATAAACTTCACGTTGAGAAGACCAAAAGAAACGTTTATGATGTACTATAGAACCTGAATTCATTACTACTTTTGTGTCGTCAGATAAAATAATTGTATGAGTTTCTCCTATATCTGTAGTGTATGTCACTTTATTGAAAAACAATCCTATAATTAAAACTATAGATGCTGCAATAGCAGATATACTTGTTATTATTTTTATAGAAAATATCTTACGTTTAGGTGGTGTATCTATCGTATTTTGAATACGATTTTTCAAAGATTCACTATCAAAAGATGGTTTTTCTAGACGATCTAAACCTTCGACTATAAATTCAAATTGAGTATATTCTTTTGACGCTTTAAACTCCTCCAATTCTTTAGAAGTAAGTTCACCAGCTAACCAGCGTGCAAGAATAGTATCGTCTTTATTTTCAAACATTTTTATCTAGTCTATATGGAGAACAGGCGATTCATCTTTTACCCTACCCCCTTCTATGTTATATTTTCATTATTTTTTAAATATTGCCTATTGTAACGCGCAATTTACTCAATGCTTTATGCATTCTTTTTTCAACAGCTTTTTGAGATACTTCTAATAATTCTGCGATCTCTTTATATGTCTTTTTATCAATTCTATTTAGTAAAAACACTTCTCTTTGCCCATCTGGAAGTGCATTTAAAGCATTTTGAAGTTTATCCATAAACTCCGATTCTTCCATTTTGTATTCTGGAGTTTCATATTCAGTAGTTCGTTGTGGTGTTTTTGCATATGCAAATTTCACTTTACTATGAGCGACTTGATTATAAAATGCGTTTTTACTCACAGCATACAAAAAACCACGTGCTTTTTCTAAAATTACTTTCTTACAATTATTCCACAGTTTTATAAAAGCTTCTTGAGTAAGATCCTCTGCCTGCTGTATATCCTTACATTGATAATATAAATAATTACGTAGGGATTCTGCCTGTTCTTCATAAATGTTATTAAAAACCCTTTGATCACAAACTGATGATTTATTCTCAGACATATTTTTTAATTAAAGAAGGGGGTGGGGTAATTTTAGTTTAACCTGTTCTACTATCAAATTAACAAAAACTATTATGAAAATGCGTATTAATTTCAAAAATACCGTAATTGTATTTATTCTTTTATCTCTAATTAGTCTTGTAAACAAAGGTGTTCAAGTTGGAAAACATTATGATTCTTTTTTTGCAGATAAAATGTATGAAGTATCATATCATTTTTTTTTAAAAACAACAGATAATCAAACTACAATAAAAACATTTCTTCCTAAAAATAATGATAGACAACGTATTTCAAAACAAAATAATAAAGGAGATATTTCTTTTCATAAACAAGCCAAAACAAACAATATAAAAGGGGTATGGAATACAGATATTTCTAATAGTCATAAAATAATAGATTATTCATTCACTTTTGAAGGGAAAGAAAAAAAATTCAGTATACCAGAAATTTTTAACCCTATTGATTCGGTATTCATTAATACAACACCTTACATACTGCCTACTCAAAATATACAATCTACTCACCCTCGGATTACATCAATCACAGATTCTTTAAAAAATACAGTGACAAATGATAGACAATTATTACAAGCTATATATACTGTTGCTCATACAATACCTGAAGCTCCTATTAGAACATTATCTGATGCTATAACCGTGTTAGATCAAAATTATGCATCTTGTAATGGAAAAACGAGACTCCTCATTGCTTTAGCAAGAAGTGCAGGTATTCCTGCCCGTATGAAAGGCGGACTCATTTTAGAAGAGACAAATAAACGTACTTCTCATGCTTGGGCAGAAGTTTTTATAAATGGAGATTGGATTCCTTTTGATGCACTTAATGATCATTTTGGATACATCCCGGCAAATTATTTAGAATTGCATGAAGGTGATTATGCATTAATTACATATACGCAAGGAGCAACACTTGATTACACATATAGTATAGATGAGAAAGTAAATATTCCTTTTTTAAATTTAAGTGCTTCTCAATTCAGCGAGATTTCTCCTATTTCTCTTTGGGGCCTTGTAGACAGTGATATACTTAATACTCAATCACTTATTTTATTATTAATGTTACCTTTAGGCGGACTTCTTGTTGCTTTTCTACGAAATGTTGTAGGGCTTCGTACTTTTGGTGTTTTTCTTCCTGTACTTATTGCATTTTCTCTTGTAGAAACTGGATTCTTAACAGGAATATCTCTTTTTATATTTTTAATTCTTCTTGTTGGCTTGATTTCAAGGCCATTCCAACATTTAGGTTTATTACATACTCCTAAATTAGTAATATCACTTACTCTTATGGTACTCATTATGATCCTTGGATCATATATAGGATTAAAATATGACATGATATGGTTAACATCACTTACTATATTTCCTACTATTATTTTGACGGTGTCTGCAGAGCGTTTTTCTACACTTATTGTTGAAGATGGTTTTGAAAAAGCAACAGGAACTCTTTTTCAAACGCTTATTGCAGTAAGTGTTTGTTATTTTATGCTCTCTAGCAAGTATATGAGCTTTGTTATTATGCTTTTTCCTGAAGTTTTATTTGTGATCATAGTCATTGCATTATTACTAGGTAGATATATCGGCCTTCGTTGGACAGAATTACTACGCTTTAAGCCTTTACTATTTTCAAAAACAACATTACATGCTTCATAAACTATTCAATTATAAAAATCACAAGGGAACAATGGGTCTTAATAAACGTAATTTGACCTTAATCTACCCTAATAATGAACGCCAGGATTATCATCTAGCTGATGATAAAGTAAAGGCAAAAGAAATCCTTCATTTGCATAATATCGCTTGCGCAAAAACATATGCAGTAATCTCACAAATACGAGATATTAAGCATAAATGGAAAGATTGCAAAAACTATCAAGCACTTGCTATAAAACCAGCTAATGGTTCTGGAGGAGATGGTATAAAAATCATCAAAAAAAATAATACGGGTCAATGGAAGAGTGGAAATACATTGTTTTCTGAAGCTATGATATTTCAACATATCACAGCTATAATAAGCGGTATGTTTTCTATGGGCTCTACAGATAGTTGCCTCATTGAAGAGTGCATTATTCCTCATCCTTTTTTTTCAGAAATCTATGAAGATGGTGTTCCCGATTTTAGGATTATTACACTTAAGGGTCAACCTCTTATGGGAATGCTACGGATGCCTACTTCAAAATCTGATGGGAAAGCCAATTTGCATCAAAAAGGCGTAGGTATAGGTGTTAATATGGAAGATGGGACACTTACTCAAGTATATGATGGAAAAAAATACTTGAATCATCATCCAGACAATCCAAATACTGTTGTTGGAAAAAAAATTCCCTTTTGGGACAGCATGTATCAACTTGCTATTGATACAGCAAAAGTATTCCCTTTGGATTTTATGGGAATAGACATTGTACTAGATATACATAAAGGCCCTCAAATTATGGAAGTAAATGTACGCCCTGGATTAGGTATACAACTCGTTAATCGTTGTGGTTTAGAAAATGTTGTTACAAGACACTATCCTACATATTTCAAACAAATAAAAAACACTATTTCTCTTTAAAAACTAATAACAGGGGTAGGGTGTATTTACAATCAACTGTTACCTACACAGAACTTATATAATCATTCAAAAATAATACTATGAAAAAAGAACATCTTATCTGTATTCTAATTTTCTTTATACCTCTATGTATTTTCGCTCAAAGCGAACAAAAACATCGTTTTGATATTGAAGTACAAGGAGGATATGAGTTTAATTATTTTAAAAGCCCCGCAGAAGTACGACAAAACGGAATTATATTCAATGCAGACTCCCTTATTGCTAGTAGTAGTTATCAAGATGTTAAGGCAGATTATGATTATAGGATTAAATGGGGAACAAATAGATTAAGGTTTTCGGCAACTCCATTTCTACGTCATTTTAATGAAGCTCCTTCAGACAGTTATTGGAGTTTTGATGGCAGTGCAAAATATGACACCAAATTATCACGCACCACAAAGATCCTCGCTGAGCTTTCTCTAAAAAGAATGAATAGAGAAGGCTTAGACGGGGCACAAGATGTTTTAATAAATCCGCTAGGGTATACTAAGTATAGTGCATCTGGAGGTATTGAATTTGCTGCCTTAAAAAGGAATAAAAGCGCTATTGAAGGATTTTATAATTTTAAAAATTTTGATGCTTTTGGCGTACAAGATTTACAGTATAATGAATTTGGAATCAAACTTAAAAGTGTACAATCTTTTTATGTTGGAAAACGCAAGCATAGCTATGGAGGAACCATTACTGCAAGCAAACGGTTGTATACTACATTCAATGCTTCAAATATTGACTCAGAAGGAAAACGGGATTGGGATTATTTAAAAGCATCTTTGTTTTATGAGCTCCCTTTCTCAAAGGAAATAGAAGTAAAACCTTCTTTGATTTACTATCAACGTATTGATAATTTACTAGATCGTTCAGGGTTTACACAATATGGCCCTTCTTTAGCGATTAGATACGCTAATAAAAAAACAAAAATTAGAGGTAAGATTTCTTACTTAACACGTGATTATAAAACATTACAAGCAAGGGATAACAATGGTGTCATAGGAGAACCTATTCAATACACTTATGCAGATTTTACTATAAACGCAGAACATCGTATTCTTAAAAATGTATATGCTACGGCATCACTATACAGTAGAGTTCGAAATACTAATTTTACAGATATAGACGCTCGTTCTTTTAGAGGATACCGTAATCAATATATGGGTATTGGTATACGTTGGCAATTGTAATAAACACCCCTTTTTTTTCACCCCAAACCCTAAAAGCACTACTTTTGTAGTGCTTTTTATATTATGGCAAGAGACACACAATTAAAAGAACGATGGGAAACTGTTGTAGACCTACTTTCAAAACGGTTTGCAGACGGTGATACACTTGACCTTGAAAGTATTATATACCTTATTGGTGTTCAAGAGTTAGGACAGCTAGATAGTACGTTTAAAAAAGATGATAAAGTAAACTTAATGCATATTGCAATATGCAGATTACTAGAACCTTTTGGGTATTATCAATTTGATTATGAAGATCCTGACGGATGGCCACATTACAAAGTTTTAGAGCCATTACCTCAACTAAAAGCTGGCGAACAACAAGTCTTAATGAAAGATGCCATTGTACAATATTTCATAGAAAAAGAACTTATTTCTTAAATCCGCATTATGCATTAGAATTTTGCAATGAGGGTGGAAACAGTAATAAAATATGATGTTTTCTGAATTTTAGCATAGCATCACTATGGTTAAACTCAAAAACATAGCGCAGCGATATATTTTGCAGCTGCTTCAAGACGGAATAGATTTTCTAATGCATAATACGGATTAAATACAGATGGGACTAGATTATACAGATGGTTGTGTGAATTTTAGAGATATTGGCACTTTTATCAATCTGATTTCTGAAAAAACACTACTTCCTGAGCATCTTATGTATAGAGGAGGTAGTATAGATTATGTAAAAGAACACCAAGAAATTGATCACGCAAAATCAATTATCAATTTAAGGAATGGTGCCGATCCAGAGGACTTTGATATCACGTATTTGCATTTTCCAATGTCCAATAAAATTGAAAAGTATGATACCACACAAAAAGAGGTCCGTATTTGGTTGAATAAAATTATCAGCACATTTGAAAACCCTTCCTTAGAATATCCTGTATTGATTCATTGTCTTTCTGGAAAAGACAGAACGGGTATCGTTGTCGCTGCTATACTACTTATTCTAGGAATTGATAAGAAGGTGATCATTGAAGAATATTTATTGAGTGATGGAGGCGTAGATAAAGATCTTATCACAATGTCTATTGAGGGTATGGTCGACGTAAATAATTATTTTAAAAGAATTGACCTTAATAAGGTGAGAGAGAATATTCTTAAAGAAAATTAAGTTATTATTAATACACTAAAACACACTATTATTTAGTGGAATTTATTTCTATTTGAGGGGGCTTTATTCTATAGAGAGATCAGAATAAACAAGTTCTTAGAAATAAAGGTGCATTTTAGTATATAATCAATTTGTTTCAACCATTATCTACCAAGGAATACACTCTCCAGACATACAAGTTCCTGGGCAATGTTTACCTCCTCTATAACAGTTTGAACCGTTTGGTCCACTGCAAGGATATGGTACATAACCTCCACTAACACTTTTCTGATCTTTTGAACTAATTTCCTTAGCTCCCT
>CAKZKZ010000810.1 GCA_937124495.1 uncultured Dokdonia sp.
CAATCGATGCAATTAATAGTATCGAATAAGGAGCTAAAGCTTTAATTCTCCAATTTACAGCTAAATCCTTTGTCAAAAAGATTGTAACTACAAATAGAATTACTACGATGAGTGCTAATAAACCTGTCATTGCTTTCTAACTTCTTTTATCTATATTCTAATAGTGAAAATTTTCGCTTTCTTTTATAAGCGGATTACGCTTAGGCTCCAATGGACGTTTTGTAAGTGATCTAAACACTATAAATATAAAGAGTCCAAGGAAGAATAATAATGCACCTATTTCAACAAAACCAAACGACCAAGATGTTCCTACAGTTGCTGGCATTACCATGTTAAATATATCTACATAATGACCTAGTAAAATCACAATACCAGCCATAACAACAAACCAATTAACACGTTTGAAGTCACTATTCATTAATAATAATAATGGGAAAATAAAGTTCATTCCTAACATAGCAAAGAATGGTAAATTATAATCCTCTATTCTTGTAATAAAGTATGTTACTTCTTCTGGGATATTTGAATACCAGATCAACATAAACTGAGAGAACCAAAGGTATGTCCAGAAAATACTGAATGCAAACATAAACTTAGCTAAATCATGAATATGACTATCATTCACTTTTTCTAAATACCCTTGAGATTTCAACACAATAGTCACTAAGGCGATTGTTGTAATTGCACATACCATCATCCCAGCAAATACATACCATCCAAACAATGTACTAAACCAGTGTGGATCTAATGACATAATCCAGTCCCAAGACATAATAGATTCTGTATAAATAAAGAATACTAAAAATCCTGCTGCTGCTTTAAATGACTTCTTGTGCCATTTATTGTCGGTAGCTTCGTCTTGATTTTTACTAAACTTCAAAGCAAAATGTCTGTAAATGTTCCAACCTATAATGAAAAATGCAGCTCTTCCTAAAAAGAAAGGGACATTAAGATATCCAGATTTTCCCGCTATTAATTTATCATAGTGTGCATTTTCTGGATCTGTAATACCATCAGCCATCCAATGGAACATGTGATTTACATGAAATCCTGAAAGTGCTAACAATACAAACATAATAACACTACCAGGTAGTAAGTATGCCGTAATTCCTTCCATAACTCGAAGTACCAAAGGTGACCAACCAGCTTGTGATGCATACTGTACCGCATAAAATGCTAAACAGGCAAGTGCTATCATAAAGAAGAAAAATGCTGCAATATAAATAGCAGACCAAGGTTTATTTTGGTACTGTCCTAATGTATGCTCAAGGTGTTCTTCCGGTGACATTTCGTGACCTCCACCATGAGATGCTTCTTCAGCACCATGAGCAACTACTTCTCCATGAGTTGCTTCTTTTTCATGTTCATCGCCGTGACCACCACCATGAGCTGCTTCTAAAGCTGCAACTTCAGCTGTTGTTTTAGGCAACATTGAATAGTCTACTGCAAACAATATCGCACCAACAGCCATAAAAATAAATGCTGTGAGTCTTAAGTTTTTAGATAATGTATACATATCTTTTTATTATCGCTTTATCAGTTAGTTTCTTTAGTGCTCTCCGCCGTGATCTTCTTCGACATTATTGTATTCTTCTGTAGTAGAATGCTCTTCATTTGTATGAAGCTCTTCAACTACTTCCATAACTTCTACAACATCATATGGACGGGCTTCCTTACCATCTAATTTATCTTTTAAAGACATTACATAGTGATCAACCATCCACAGTTCTTCTTCTGTCATTTGAGAAGCATAAGACCCCATAGAATTAATCCCGTAATACATAACGTGATAAATACTTCCTTCGGTAATTGCCCTTCCTGCATCATTATATGCTGGCACACCTAATATTTTTTCACGTTCTACGAGTTTACCTTTACCGTCTCCCTTTTTACCGTGACAAATACCACAGTATATATCATAGAGCTCTTTCCCTTTTGCTTCTGTTTCTTCTGTAAAAGGAAGTTTATTTTTAAGAGTTGTTTTCGCAAACTCTTTCCCTTCATTTGTGTTATCTATCTCATAAGGCATCCACCCACGTGCTATTGATCCTGCTGCTGGTTTCATCGCAGATGACCCACCAGTTACTCCATCAAACACTTCATAATCACCATAGGTTTCATACCCTACTGATTCATACATATTAGGCATATATTGATAGTTAGGCTTACCATCTGTTTTACAAGAACCTAAACTTATCATGGCAATAAGTACGATAGCTATTTTGAATATATTCTTCATTGCGTATCCTTATTCTTCGTTTGCTACTAAATTAATTTCTGTTGCTCCTGTTCCTACCAAAAAATCTGCAAGTTCCTGAGCATTATGTCCTGAAGCATCAATTTCCATAAGAAAGTGATCATCTGTTGTACGAACATCAGGGTTTTCAGCTTTCTTAAATGGCCAAAGCCTACTACGCATATAAAAAGTAATTACCATTAAATGCGCTGCAAAAAATACAGTAAGCTCAAACATAATTGGAACAAATGCTGGCATATTTTCAATATAACTAAAGCTTGGCTTACCTCCAATATCTTGAGGCCAATCTTCAATCATAATGAAATTCATCATTGTGATAGCTACTGTAAGACCAACACAACCATACATAAATGCAGTAATTGCTAATCTTGTAGGTGCTAATCCCATTGCTTTATCAAGTCCATGCACAGGAAACGGAGTATACACTTCATTTATGTGTAAGTGCTTTTTTCTTGCCTCCTTAACGGCGTTCATTAGAACGTCGTCATCTGTATAAAGTGCGTGTATAACGTGTGATCCCGAACTCATACTAGTTGTTATTAAGTTTTGCTGCCTGTCCTGCCCAGTCATCGCGCTCTGCACGACCAGGGAATGAACCTGTAATACTATCTAAAAGGTCGTACTCTCTTTGAGTCATTTTTGCTACCTGAGCAAATGTAAATATACCGAGCTCATTAAGCTTCTCTTCCATTTTTGGACCAATACCATTTATTTTCTTAAGATCATCTGCTTGTTGTGTACTTGCATCAAAAGCTCCTAATGAACCTACAAGATCTTCTACACTTCCAGAAGAAGCTTCAACAACAGGTGCTGCTTTTGTCACAGTACCTTCTCCTAAATTTATTTTTACTGGACCTCCTGATGTACGAGGATCTGCTCCTGTACCTACTAATGACTGTCCAGCTTCTCTTAATTTCTTATAACGCTCTCCAGAAGACTTCATAATTGTTTTCACCTCTGCTTGTGCAATCACTGGGAATGTACGTGCATATAGTAAGAACAATACAAAGAAGAATCCTATCGTACCTATAAATATTCCAATATCTACAAATGTAGGAGAGAACATTGTCCAAGAAGATGGAAGGTAATCACGGTGTAATGATGTTACAATAATTACGAAACGCTCAAACCACATTCCTATGTTCACTACAATTGAAATTACAAAAGAGAACATAATACTTCTTCTCAACTTAGGGAACCACATAAACTGCGGAGAAAACACATTACACGTCATCATTGCCCAATATGCCCAAGCATAAGGTCCTGTTGCACGATTCAAAAATGCATATTGCTCATATTCCACTCCTGAATACCAAGACATAAATAGCTCTGTAATATAAGCCACCCCTACGATAGAACCCGTAATCATAATAACGATGTTCATCAATTCGATATGCTGTAGTGTAATATAGTTTTCTAAATTTGATACTTTACGCATTACAATAAGTAATGTGTTTACCATTGCAAATCCTGAAAATACCGCTCCTGCAACAAAATAAGGAGGGAAAATAGTGGTGTGCCATCCAGGAATTACAGAGGTTGCGAAGTCAAAAGATACAATCGTGTGTACAGAAAGTACTAATGGTGTCGCAAGACCTGCAAGAACCAACGATACTTCTTCAAAACGCTGCCAATCTTTAGCACGCCCAGACCAACCGAAAGATAATAAGCTGTATATCTTCTTTTGAAAAGGCTTTACTGCGCGATCACGTATCATTGCAAAATCAGGTAGTAATCCTGTCCACCAGAATACCAAAGAAACTGACAGATAGGTTGATATTGCAAATACATCCCAAAGAAGCGGTGAATTAAAGTTTACCCATAAAGAGCCAAATTGGTTAGGTATAGGTAATACCCAGTATGCTAACCAAGGACGTCCCATGTGAATGATTGGAAACAATCCAGCTTGCACTACAGAGAAAATGGTCATCGCCTCTGCAGAACGGTTAATTGCCATACGCCACTTCTGACGGAAAAGCAATAATACAGCAGAAATTAGTGTCCCTGCGTGACCGATACCTACCCACCATACAAAGTTGGTAATATCCCAAGCCCATCCTACAGTTTTATTAAGACCCCAACTACCTATACCATTTGAAATAGTATAAATAATACAGCCTATTCCCCATAGAAATGCAGCCAATGCTATAGTAAACACGATCCACCAAGATTTGTTAGCACGTCCCTCTACAGGAGCTGCTACGTCTAAGGTTACATCGTGATAGGTCTTATCTCCTGTAACTAGTGGTCTTCGTATAGGTGCTTCGTAATGCGCCATAATCCTATATAATTAGTTCTTTAGATTAGTTGTTTTTATGCTTCTTTTGTATTTCTTACTTTCGTTTGGTAGAACACATTTGGTTTTGTTCCAACACTCTCTAGTAAGTGATACATTCTATCATCTTGTGACTTCTCAAATACATCACTAGATTTATCATTTACATCCCCAAAAGCTAATGCACCACTGGTACACGCATTTGAACAGGCTGTAGCAAATTCTCCATCTTTAACCTCACGACCATCACGCTTAGCATCAAGAATTGTTTTTTGTGTCATTTGCATACACATAGAACATTTTTCCATCACACCACGAGAACGCACTGTCACATCTGGATTAATCACCATACGCCCTAAGTCATTATTCATATGGTAATCAAATTCATCATTACCATTATATAAGAACCAATTAAAACGACGTACTTTATATGGACAGTTGTTTGCACAGTAACGAGTACCTACACAACGGTTATATGCCATATGATTTTGACCTTGACGCCCATGTGATGTTGCAGCTACTGGACAAACAGTCTCACAAGGAGCATGATTACAGTGCTGACACATTACTGGTTGAAAGGCCACTTGAGGATTTGCTGCTGGATCTTCCATTTCACCAAATCCACCTAGAGAACCATTATCCCCAGAAAGACCATTAAAGTTATCTTTCTTGTTATTATCTCCTTCAAAAGTGTCTTGAGAAGAATAATATCTATCAATACGCAACCAGTGCATATCACGGCTACGACGTACTTCAGATTTACCTACAACAGGCACATTATTTTCTGAATGACATGCAATCACACAAGCCCCACATCCTGTACACGCATTTAAATCTATTGCTAAATTAAAATGATGCCCTACAGAACGATCAAACTCATCCCAAAGATCTACCTCTGGAGATGTCACATCATATTCTTGATGATCTTTAGACACCTGTGGAACTTTATTCCAGAAATCTTTACTCTTTGTATTAAATATCTCAAGTGTTGTTTCTTTTACAATATCACCACGTCCCATTAAGGTGTTGTGTAATTGTATGACCGCAAACTCATGAATACCTGCTACTTTTTCAATAGTAACATTCTGTGTTGTCTTAAAGTTTTGCATTAACGAATATGCATTTACACCCGTTTGCATCTCTTCTTGTATTGAAGTTGTTCTTCCATAACCAAGTGCAAGACCTATAGATCCATTTGCTTGACCTGGCTGCACCATCACTGGAGCAGTCACTTCAACACCATTTACTGTAATCTTAGCAAGCGTACCATTCAGACCTCCATTAGCATTATTACGAGCTTCTGTAAAGAAGGTACTACGATCTAACCACAAGCCTTTTTTCTTAGCATCTGCTTCAGACATGGTAATGTAATTATCCCAAGTAGCTCTTGTAATAGGATCTGGCATTTCTTGCAACCAAGGATTGTTTGCTTGATTACCATCTCCCATAGATGTTTTTGTATATAAAGTCAATTCAAAACCGCCCTCTTGAAGCGTGTTATTAGAAAGACCTGCATCTTCTGTTATAGAAGTATCTGTATTTGTTGAAACTGCTTTCGCGAAAGCGTCTGTCATTACAACCCCATCGTGTACCGCTTTATTAAAAGAGATACCCGCATTAGTCATTGTTGTTTTTAAATACTCATAATAAGACTGATCACTTTCCATCCATTTCAAAAGATTCTCTTGAAATTGCCTTGTATCAAACAAAGGACGTATGGTAGGCTGTGTAATACTTACCTCTCCATGCTTGATTTGAACGTCACCCCATGCCTCAAGATAATGAGGAGTTGGTGCAATATGAGTCGACAATGATGCTGTTTCATCTGCACGTAGAGAACATGCTACAGATACTGCTACTTTAGCAAGACCTGTATTAAACTCAGCAGCATTAGGAAGTGTATATGAAGGATTAACTCCTGCCATCACTAACATCCCTACTCTACCAGCATTCATATCTTTAATAAGCTGATTTACTTTACGTACATCACCAGAACGCGTCATTTTTGGTGACGTAACATCAATCACCTCACTATTTGCGTTTATTTCTAAAGCTTTAGTCTGTGAAGGCACATCTTGTAATCCTGTTACAACAACACCTTTACTTCCAGCTGCTTTTAATTCATTTTTAGCTGCATTAACAGCTTTCTTAGCGTGCTCAGGCCCACCTGCACTAGAACCACCAGTCAAAGCATTCAATATTGCTTTTTGCTGAGCTGGCGTTACAGGAACTCTACCATCTGCATTTGCTCCAGATAGAGACATATTTGCCTCAAACTGGAAGTGACGAGACATCTTACCATGATCAGGCACACGTGTTTTCACATATCCAGCATCATATCCTCCACCATTCCAATCTCCTAAGATATCTGCTCCTACAGAAACAATTACTTCTGCTTTTGAGAAATCATAATCTGCCAAAGCACGTACTCCATACTTTACTTCAAAAGCATCAAGCGCAAATTGCTCTCCTACGGCATCATAAGACACATGAGAGGCATTTGGATATTTTTCAACAAATTCGGCAATTAACTTTTCAGTAGATGGACTTGCAAATGTTTGTGTAAGCAATACTGTTTGCTTTCCACTACGCAATTGCGCCATAACACCTGCATCAATATCGCTCCAAGTAACTGCTTCTCCAGCAGCCGTTGGCCCTTGTGCACGATTTTGATCATATATAGACAATACAGAAGCATGTACACGAGCATTTGCTCCGTACCCTGCTTTTGCAAGTTTATTATTTTCAATCTTGATAGGCCTTCCTTCACGAGTCTTCACAAGTACACTTGCAAAGTCAAATCCATCTGCAATAGTAGATGCATAATAATCTGCAACACCAGGCACGATTTGCTCAGGTTGCACTACATAAGGAATGGATTTTACAACAGGACCTTCACAGGCAGCAAGCGATGCTGCTGCTGTAGAAAAACCTACGTACTTTAAGAAGTCACGACGAGTGGTTTGAGAAGCTTCTAAGGTATCTTTATCACCTAAAAACTCATCTGTCGGAATTTCTTCTACAAACTCATTCTGTCTTAGTGTTTCAACCAACGGACTTCCGTTAAGATCGTCGACACTTTTCCAGTATTTCTTGTTTGATGACATATAATTAATTTTATACTATTTGCACTTCGCTACGCTCAGTGACCTTATATTATACTTAATTTAAAGCAGTGTCTTATTAATAATGACACTTACCACACTCAAGACCTCCCATTTGAGCTGCCGTAAGATTCTCAACTCCGTACTTCTTAGAAAGCTGTTCGTGTATCTTTTCATAATACGCGTTCCCTTCTACTTTTACGTTTGTTTCACGGTGACAGTTAATACACCAACCCATTGTAAGTGGTGAAAACTGCTCCATAATCTCCATCTCTTCTACAGGACCGTGACATTTCTGACACTCTACTCCTGCTACACTTACGTGTTGTGAGTGATTAAAATATGCAAAGTCAGGAAGGTTATGAACACGAACCCACTCCACAGGTTTTGTTTCACCCGTATAAGCTTGCGTAGCCTCATCCCATCCTACTGCTGCATATAATTTTTGAATTTCTTTATTATAATCTACTCCGTACTCATTCTTACCTTCTGCTTGCGTAACTGCTGCCACTTCACCAATAGACTTGTGACAGTTCATACATACATTAAGAGACGGCATTCCCGATGTTTTACTAACCCTTGCAGAAGAGTGACAATACTTACAATCTATTTCATTATCTCCAGCATGGATTCTATGCGAATAGTGTATAGGCTGTACTGGAGCGTATCCTTGATCAACACCTACTTGAGACATCCAACCGTACGCAAAATATGCACTCCCCAAAAGAAGGAATATTACACTGACTAGTACTAAAAATTGATTTTCAACAAAAGATTTCCAAAGTGGCTTACGCGCTTCTCCTTCTTCAATTTCGATTCCTTGCGCAGAAGCAAATCTTTTAAGGGTATTATTTACAATATATAATACCGCTACTAGAAGCAATAAGACAAATCCTAAAATAGCAAGGATGATTTCATTAGAAACGCCACCGCCTCCACCGTCGCCACCATCTGACGTATTAACTACATCTGGAATCGGAGGAACAGGCGTATTTGTATGCGCTAGAATATTAC
The DNA here is from genome assembly GCA_937124495.1 of uncultured Dokdonia sp. GTDB lineage: Bacteria > Bacteroidota > Bacteroidia > Flavobacteriales > Flavobacteriaceae > Dokdonia. Next base: position 8,651 of record CAKZKZ010000810.1, read on the forward strand.
TAATATCTGCATCAGTAAGTCCTTCGAAAGCGTTCATGACTTTCTTTCCATTCTCTTCGTAGACTTTTACAGCCCTAGCATCTCCTGTGGCTATAAGTTCTTGAGAGTTTCTGATCCATTTTCCTAACCACTCAAAATCTTCTTCATATTTTTCGACTACTCCAAAAAGAGCAGGTCCCGTCATAGGCTTATATAACTTATGACAAGCAGCACAATTTGTTTTAAATAATGCTTTCCCAGCATCAGCATCCCCAGTAGAGGCGTCTATTTGTGCAAAAAGGGAAGAAGAAAAAGCGAGCAATACTGCTACGCATAGTGTGATAATTCTCGAAAATGAGTTACGGCGATTCACCTGTATCATAATTGGTATTGAATTAGCTTCAAAAATTTGGCACGATTATTACAATACAACTACTGTTAATTAACTGTTAACCGAGCGCTACAAATTGAATGCAAAAATAATACTTACAAGTCATTTTCAAAGAATGCAAAAAGCGCTAGTTTTTAATTTATAACAATTCTAAATAACAAAGTATTCTATTTTTCGTTTATTCATTTAACTTTGCTTCCTAAATTATTTTTTTCAGATGAGAATACATCCTAATATTAAAGCACTTACATTATTATTTTTTCTAACTTTTTATGCTTTCGCGAAAGCACAAACTGCACAAGTACAAGTTTCTCAAGACCCAAAAATCTCCGAATTACTCACTTTAAAATCAAAACTAACCAACAACAACGAGCTTGCAGACAGGTATAAGATTCAAGTATATTCAGGTAATTTAAGTCAAGCAGAAGTTGCTCTTCGTAAATTTAAAAACAAAGTAGGAACATGGAAGTCAGATATAGAATACGAAACTCCGAATTACAAAGTATGGATAGGCAATTTTAGAAATAGACTAGAAGCAGACAGAGCGCTCATCAAAATAAAAAAAGAATTCCCAAATGCATTGATATTCAAGCCAGATTCGAAACGCTAGCAACTAGCACTAGCAAGAACAAATCATACTCTAAAATACAAAAAAAAAAAAAATCCCCTCTAGAATTCTAGAGGGGATTTTTACATTTTATATCCTGTAAGCTTCTTACTTAAGCTTTTTCTTAACAGCTACTTCTTGGAAGGCTTCTATAACATCATCAATCTTGATATCATTGTAGTTTTTGATCTGCATACCACAATCATACCCTTTACTCACTTCCTTAACATCGTCTTTAAAACGCTTAAGTGTTGATAATTCTCCAGTATAAACAACCACCGAATCACGAATAATACGAATGTTAGAATTTCTAAAGATTTTACCATTGATAACCATACAACCAGCAATAGTTCCAACTTTAGAGATCTTGAATGTTTCTCTTATCTCAGCAGTTCCTGTGATTTCTTCACGCATCTCTGGAGACAACATTCCTTCCATCGCATCTTTAAGATCATTAATCGCATCGTATATAATTGAATACATACGGATATCGATTTCTTCCTTATCAGCTACTTGCCTAGCATTACCAGCAGGCCTTACATTAAACCCTATAATAATTGCATCTGACGCAGATGCTAAAAGCACATCACTTTCTGTAATTGCTCCTACTCCTTTATGTATAATATTAACAGCAATCTCTTCTGTAGATAATTTCTGGAAACTATCGGTAAGCGCCTCAATAGAACCATCCACATCTCCTTTA
>CAKZKZ010000811.1 GCA_937124495.1 uncultured Dokdonia sp.
CAACTGTTAAATCTACGGTTTGACTAAGTTAGTCTTTTTTTAAAATTGACAAAAAACAACTTAAAATTTCTATATTTGGTAAAATAGATCACAATATTTTTTCATAAATACATACTATAGTGAATACAGTTACAGAAAACGAAACGTACGATGCGATTGTCGTAGGTTCAGGAATCAGTGGTGGATGGGCTGCTAAAGAACTATGTGAAAATGGTTTAAAAACGTTAGTTTTAGAACGAGGTCGCATGGTAAAGCATATAGATGATTATCCAACGATGCACAATGATCCATGGGATTCTAAATTTAAAGGAGAAGTCCCACGAGATATCAAAGCTCGCTATGAGAAACAATCACGTACTGGATATGTTCACAAAGCAGAACGTAGGCACTTTTTTGTAGATGATGTAGATCATCCTTATAATGAAACCAAACGTTTTGACTGGATACGTGGATATCACGTAGGAGGTCGCTCTCTTATGTGGGGAAGACAAAGTTATCGTTTGTCTGATATCGATTTTGAAGCAAATAAAAAAGAAGGCATCGCTGTAGACTGGCCTGTACGTTATAAAGATATTTCACCTTGGTATGATAAAGTAGAAGAATATATCTCTGTTTCTGGGGAAAATTTAGGATTGGAAGTATTACCTGATGGTAAATTCTCACCTCCTATGGAGCTCAACTGCGTTGAGGAAGTTCTTAAAAAGAATATGGCAGAAAGTTATAAGGATGGACGTCTCCTTACTATAGGACGTGTCGCTCATATTACTGGAAACAAAACATACGATGGTCGTTCTGCATGTCAATTTAGAAATAGATGTATGAGAGGATGTCCTTTTGGAGGGTATTTCTCAAGTAACTCATCTACCCTTCCAGCCGCTGAGCGAACAGGAAATATGACCCTTCGTCCATTTTCTATTGTAACCGAAGTGATGTACGATGATGAGACAGGAAAAGCAACAGGCGTTAGAGTGACAGATCAAGAAACGATGGAGAAGCTGGAGTATAAAGCTAAAGTCGTTTTCTTATGCGCATCTGCTATTGCAAGTGCCAGTATCTTAATGCAATCTAAAAGTGAACGTTTCCCTAACGGAATGGGGAATGATTCTGGAGAACTCGGACATAATTTAATGGATCACCACTTCAAGGCAGGAGCTACTGCAAAGTGGGAAGGTGATACAGACAAATATTATAAAGGACGACGTCCTAATGGCATCTATATTCCTCGTTTTAGAAATATAGGAGGAGAGACTGAACAAGCTACCTTCAAGAGAGGATATGGATATCAAGGAGGTGCAGGTCGTGGAGATTATCAACCACAGATTGCAGAAGCAGGATACGGATCTGGACTTAAAAAAGTAATTCAAGAGCCAGGTGGATGGACCATCGGATTGATGGGCTTTGGAGAATGTCTTCCATACCACGAGAATAAAATGGTGCTAGATTACAATGATCTTGACAAATGGGGATTACCTAAAGTTAACTTTGACGCAGAGTGGAAAGAAAATGAGTGGGAAATGCGTAAAGATATGATTGCAAGTGCAAAAGACATGCTTAAAAAAGCAGGTTTTAAAGACATTCAAACGATGGATGATCCTAGTGCACCTGGAAATGGAATTCATGAAATGGGAACTGCTCGTATGGGTCATGATCCTAAAACATCTGTATGTAATGGTAATAACCAATTACACGCAGTACCGAATGTTTATGTAACAGATGGAGCCTTTATGACCTCAGCAAGTTGTGTAAACCCTTCTCTTACCTATATGGCATTTACTGCACGTGCTGCAAATCACGCTGCTGCTCAACTTAAAAAAGAAGCATAAGATGAACAGAAGACAAGTACTCAAAAATTTAGGATTAGGAGCAACAGCACTTGTTGCCACCCCTACCATATTAAGCTTATTACAAAGTTGTACCAATGAGCCAGAATTTATCCCTTCCTTCTTATCTATGGAAGAAGGACATGCATTACGTCGTATGGTTGATTTAATCATCCCATCTGACGAAGCAATACCTGGTGCTGTAGATGTAGGTGTACACCAATTTATTGATAGTTATTGGGATCAAGTTTCAACACTTGAAAACCAAGCACAAACTAGATTAGGTTTTAAAGGATTAGCAACTCAGTTTCAAACGACATTTAATAAGCCGTTAGGAGAAGGAAAAGCCGAAGACTTTGATCAGCTTTTAAAGAAATATCTCATCGTAGATAAGGCACAAGAAAAAGCTTATGACGAGAAACTTGGGGAATTTTACCAAGCCTTCCAAAAAGACAAAAGCGCTACACCAGATCCAGATATCGCTTCATATTCACTTTTACAAGGAATACGTGGCATGACTGTTTGGGGTTGGAAATCTTCTGAAGAAATTGGAGAAAATGTCCTTGCGTATGAGCCTATTCCAGGACAGCAAGTAGGATGCCTTTCTGTGAGTGACGCTACAGGTGGGAAAGTATATTCTTTATAATTCATTCCCGCACAAACGGGAATCTCATACATATAATTAACTATTGTGATGGTTTGGACGAGATATCCGCCTTCGCGGATATGAAAAACGTATTATGGATAGAAGAAAATTTATACAAAAAGGAGCTCTTACGGGTTCCTTTTTGGGTTTAGGTGGCCTAGGTGTACATGCTATGGGTGATGTGGCTTATTCCGCTTTCGCGAAAGCGGACACAGCAGCACACAATTTCAATTTAAACTATGCACCACATATAGGCATGTTTAAGGAGCATGCAGGCGAAGATCCTGTTGCACAATTAGAATTTATGGCTTCACAAGGATTTACCGCTTTTGAAGATAATGAGATGCGCAATCGCCCCATAGCACAACAAGAAGCGATGGCAGAAGTCATGATGAAACATGAGATGCTCATGGGTGTTTTTGTAGCACATAAAATCTATTGGACAGAACCCAATCTCGCTAGTGGAAAAAAAGCATGGCGCGATGAATTTTTGGCAGAAATTAAAAATTCTGTTGCTGTTGCCAAACGTGTCAATGCTACATGGATGACTGTGGTACCTGGTCATGTAGATTTACGACAGGATATGGCGTATCAAACCGCTAACGTAATTGAAACACTGAAACTAGCAAGTGCTATTCTTGAACCCCACGGAATCACGATGGTTCTTGAGCCTTTAAATTTTAGAAATCACCCTGGGCTTTTCTTATCAGAATCTCCGCAAGCTTATCAAATTTGTAAAGCAGTGAATAGTCCTTCATGTAAAATACTTTTTGATATCTATCATCAGCAAATTCAGGAAGGGAATTTAATTCCGAATATTGAAAAATGTTGGGATCAGATTGCCTATTTCCAAATAGGTGATAATCCTGGTCGTAATGAACCTACCTCTGGAGAAATCAACTATAAAAACGTATTTAAATACATACACAGTAAAGGTTTTAATGGCGTCTTAGGCATGGAACATGGAAACTCTATAGAAGGAAAAACTGGAGAACAGCGCGTGATTGATGCGTATATAGAGAGTGATCAGTTTTTGTAATAATGAATACTCATACAAAAAGCGCTGTTATTTAAATAACAGCGCTTTTTGTATATAGTTAAAAACGGTTACGCGTTTGGACTAAACAATCACTGCAATAGTTAAACAAAAAAAGTAGTTACGAAATCGATTTCGATGAAATGCTAACATTTTTAATAAAAAAACATGTATTTCATCGAAAAAACTTACAACTGTTAATGTATTTAACATATATACTTATATATTGTTCAACAATTAACAATAAAATCAAACTATTTATTATGAAGATTAATTTTTTAAAGTATGGAATGCTTACCGCATTGGGTGTAGCTATGATTGGTTGTCAAGCAGACAGTGAAGATGGTGCAGTGACAGATAGTGCTTCTTTAGAAGTACAAGTGCAAGTAGAAACTGTAACAGGAGATAATATAACACCTATCGATGGCCAGTATGTGATTGTATATAATGATATTAATAATAGAATGCCGGTATTGTCTAAAACGAACTCAATTCAAGAGTACAAAAATCAGATCAATACAAAAAAAGATATTTTTATTAATGAGTTTTCTAAAGTAGGGCTTACGGAGCAGAACATTAAAGCAACGTATGGATATACGTTTAATGGATTTGCAGCAGAATTAACTGACATACAGCTTAATGATTTAAGAAAAGATCCACGTGTACAGAGTATCGAACAAGATTTTACCATTAGAAGAGGTAAACCAGGAGGTGGTAATGGAGGTGGAGAAGATCCTGCTCAAGTGACTCCTTATGGTACAACAAGAGTAGGTGGTGGTAATTCTGCTTCTTCTAATACGGCTTGGGTTATTGATAGTGGTATTGACTTAACGCATCCTGATTTAAATGTTGATACAGCACGTAGTATTTCTTTCCTTTCTGGTTCTCCTAACAACCAATCTCCTAATGATCAAAACGGTCACGGTACGCACGTTGCTGGTACTATTGCTGCAATAGATAATGCGATAGGATCTGTAGGAGTTGCTCCTGGAACTACGGTAGTTGCTGTACGAGTTTTAGACAGAAGAGGAAATGGTTCTAATTCTGGAGTAATTGCAGGTGTGGATTATGTAGCTGCAAATGGAAATAATGGTGATGTAGCAAATATGAGTTTAGGTGGTGGTATTTCTACAGCACTTGATAATGCTGTAATTTCAGCAGCTTCTACGGGAGTAAAGTTTGTACTTGCTGCAGGTAACGAGTCTCAAGATGCTAACAATTCTTCTCCAGCAAGAGCAAATGGAAATAATGTATACACGATTTCTGCAATGGACATCAATGATAACTTTGCAAATTTCTCTAATTATGGATCTCCAGTAGATTATGCTGCGCCTGGTGTTGCTGTATTCTCAACGTGGAAAAATGGAGGATACAATACAATAAGTGGTACATCAATGGCGGCTCCACATGCTGCGGGTGTTCTTTTATTAAGTAATGGTTCTACAGATGGATTTGTAAATAATGATCCTGATGGGAATCCTGATCCAATTATTCATTTATAAAGAATAATAAGAATTTATATACAAAAAGGGACTATCTGATGATAGTCCCTTTTTATGTTTTATTTTTATGTAGTATTACTCTACTATAAACTTTCCTTTCATCAGACCAGAGTGTCCTGGGAAACTACAGATAAAATCATAAGTACCAGCAGCGGGTGCTGTGAATGTAACAGTCGTAGATTGTCCTCCACCTATCATTTTGGTATGTGCAATGACATCTTTTCCTCCATCTGGAATCCAATCTAATTTTTGTCCAGCAGATGCCGCTTTTGCAGAAAATGCAGGAATAGCAGTTCCTGATTTTAATAGTACAAAATTATGACCCATAATCTTGATATCTATCTTTCCTGTATGACGTAACGTAAGTGTAACTTCTTGTCCTGCTTTTACTTTAAATTCTTTCTTATCAAACTGCATAAGGTCATTTCCAGAAAGCGCAAGGTTTACTTTAGAATCATCTTTCTTTTTCTGAGTTTTAGCACCTCCTATTTTTACACCTTCCTTTTTTTCTTCCTTCTTGTCACCTCCACAACTCACTAATAAGCCAATAAGGGCAAATGCCATTAAAATTCGTGTTATTTTCATTTTTTAGTCATTTAATATAGAGCTTCGAAGATAACAAACTTCCTTATTTTACTGGGTTTTTTCTGTAAAAAAGTCTAATGCGCGCAGCTCACTATAGTAAAAATCACCTGTTTTATAAAACCCAACGTGCCCACCATGCTCAGGGGTTTCTAAAAAAAGGTATTTTGAGGAAGATGCATGCGTATTTGGGTAGCAATGACCGTGTAAAAAGGAGTCATTTTTTGCATTTAAAATCAGCGTAGGGATGGTGATTTCTGGAAGCCATGTAAAACTACTTGCTTTTTCATAATAGTCTAATGCATTTTTGAACCCATGTGCAGGCGCTGTATAGGCATCATCAAAATCTTTTAGTGTTTTTATAGTACGATAGATCTCAGATGTCATTTCTTCTGGAAACTTCTCCATCTTTCTACGATATTTACTTCTTAAATCCACAATAAATGAGGTACGGTATACCCAATTCTCTTTATGATTTAACTGCTCAAGAGATGCTTTTAAATCTACAGGAACCCCTACCGTAGCAATGGCTTTTACTTGAGAAGGAATCTCTTTGTTCTCTCCTGCATATTTGAGTAATGCATTTCCGCCTAGACTCACTCCGTATAAAAAAATATGGGTATATATCTCTTTTTGTGCAATCCTATTGATGACAAAACGCATATCATCTGTTTCTCCACTATGATAAGAGCGGTATAAACGATTATCGCCACCACTGCACCCTCTAAAATTAACAGCAGCAACATCATATCCGTGTTGATTCAATAGTTTTGCCATAGCAAGCATATACGTACGTTGTGCATTTCCTTCTAGACCATGAAAAAGTAGGGCTACGTTTTTTGTACGCTTTCGCGAAAGCGGATACGACCAATCTATATCTAAGAAATCTCCATCTGGCAAATCAATACGTTTCCGCTCTTGATGTACGTCTTTTACCTGCCTAATTTTAGCAGAATAAATGGTAGAGAAATGAGTATTTTTAAAGAGTCCGTTTGCACGAAATCCAGAGGTTATTAATGGCATTAATTGAGTATAAGCGATTATCTACTAAGCGATAAAAGTACGCATTTGACACACAGAAATCAAAGGGTTTATAATACCATTTTAATTATAAAATATCGCATATAATTAGTTTCTTTTTCATCCATATTTCAATATAAAATAAGACCGTAGCGATTGTTATGCTTTGATTTTCTATCTCATCTGCACAAAAAATAATTCAAATTAAGAATACGCTATTTTATAATTAAATTGGCATAATTCCCTTTTATAAATTATAAAATCCTAAAGTTTTCTAAAAATTCATTTTAAACCAATCGTTTCAATTATATTTGTACCGATCATTTCAAATAAATATGCCTAGAGTCGAAGTTTTTAATAGAGAGCACGTGCTGGAAAAAGTAAAGCACTTATTTTGGGACAAAGGTTTCAATGGGACTTCTATGCAAGATCTTGTCGATGTTACAGGACTTAATAGGAGTAGTATTTATAATTCTTTTGGTAATAAAAAAGCACTTTATGAGCTTGTTTTAAAACAGTATCAAGAAGAAGGAAAGATGCTTTTTGAAGAAGCGTTGTCTCAAACAGAAAATTCTTTTGAAGGCATCTGTTTAGTCTTTGATAATATGATACATGCTATCATCAAAGACGTAGAAGGTAAAGGTTGCTTTAATATAAATTGCACCACAGAGTTATCTCGTGCTGATATAGAAATAAAAGAATATTTAACGTCTAGACAAGAACATACCATCTCGATTTTTAAAAACCTAGTAGAGAAAGGACAACAACAAGGAGTTATTAATAAAGACGATTCTGCGGATAATTATGCCTATTATTTATTTAGTGCCTTTCAAGGGTTACGAATGACTGGAATACTAACAAGTGATGATCAAAAATTGAAAAAAATAGTATCCAACACTTTAAAAATATTGCAATAAAAAAATTTAATTTATTTTGGAATGATCGTTTCAAATAAAATAAATACCAAAAATTTAAACAATTAAAATAAACACACTATGAAAAAATTAGAAAACAAAGTAGCTGTCATTACGGGTGGTAATTCAGGAATAGGATTTGCAACGGTACAACGTTTCTTAGATGAAGGCGCAAAAGTAGTTTTCTCAGGAAGAAGACAAGAGGCATTAGATGAAGCTTCTACACAATTAGAAGGAGAGTTTAAAGCGGTGCTTGCAGATCAATCAAATCTAGCAGACAACAAACGTCTTATAGAAGAAGCCGTAAACACGTACGGAAAGATTGATATCCTTTTTGCAAATGCAGGCGTTGCTCAGTTTGCACCTTCTGATCAAATTTCTGAAGACTTTTTTGACAATCAATTTAACACAAACATCAAAGGCCCTGTATTTTTAGTAAAAGAAGCGATTCCTAACCTTAATGATGGGGCTAGTATTATTTTTAACACCTCTATTGTACATCAAAAAGGATTTGAAGGTTCTGGAGTATATAGTGCAACCAAAGGGGCATTACGTGCTTATGCACGTGTTTTAACGACTGAACTCGCACCTAGAAGCATACGCATAAATAGTATTGCCCCTGGCCCTATAGGAACACCTATATACAGTAAAATGGAAGGTATGAACGAAGAACAAGTGCAAGAAATGGGGACTAGTTTTGCACAAGGTGTCCCTTTAAAACGTTTTGGCGAAGCTAGAGAAATTGCCGGAGCTGCTGCCTTTTTAGCTAGTGATGATGCAAGTTATGTAAACGGCATCGAAATTGAAGTTGACGGAGGAATGAGTCAGATATAATCTCCTCTTTTTTTAATACAGCAAAAACCTCCTCTTTGGGAGGTTTTTGTATTTATAGCTATACCATTTGTCAATTAAGATACCAATTGGTATCTTTGTATATGCGTAATCCAGAAGCTACTAAAGAACTTATTATATTAAAAAGCGCTGATCTCTTTAATACACAAGGATACAAGGCGACTTCACTGTCCGATATCACCAAAGCAACTGGGTTTACAAAAGGAGCTATTTACCGCCATTTTGAAAATAAAGAAGATTTAGAACAACAGGCTTTACATAGTCTTGCTAAACGTATGTTTCAAGAAATAAGCACTTCCATTAAAGCTGCTAAAAATTTTGAAGATAAGATGGAGGCAATTTTTATCTTTTTTGATTCATATATGGAAACACCTTTATATAAAGGTGGATGTCCTTTATTAAATGTTGCTATAGAATCTGACGATACAAATCCTGTCTTAAGACAACAGGCTTTTGGTATGTTATCTCGTTTAAGGGCATCTTTACAAACATTATTTAGTAATGGTATTAAAAACAATCAGCTACAATCGTCTATTGATATTGATTATTATACTACCCTGTTTATTGCAACTCTTGAAGGCGGTATTATGATGAGCAAACTAGAACGTAATAAAACTGCCATTACACATGCAATCACACATTTACGGCATCTTATAAAAGAAATATCCGTTTAAAAAAATTTAATATAAAAGATACCGATTGGTATCTAAAACTAGGTTTATGGAAAAATTAATACAAAAGCTTATAGGGATATATCTTAACGCTACCGCAATTTTCCCAACATACAATCAGAACTTCTTATTTAAGTTGCTTTGTACTGTAAAATCACCTTCTTTAAAACCTGCGACTATTGCTTTTTTTGAAACAGGTACAACAACATTCTTACCTACTTCTAGGGGAGCAAATGTGGCATTACATTCTTGGGGAACTGGCGCTAAGAAGTTATTATTCTTACATGGTTGGAAAAGTAATAGTAAACAATGGCTTCCTTATGTAGAACAATTAGATCTAAACGAGTATACCATTTTTGCTTTAGATGCTCCTGCTCACGGAGCTTCTAAAGGTAATCACCTCAATGTGGAGCTTTACAGAGAGTCTATCGAATCTGCTGTAAAACACATAGGAGCTATAGATACTGCGATATGCCATTCTTTGGGATGTTTATCCACTAGCTACCTCTATTTAGTAGATCAAGAAATCTCCATAGATTCTTATATAATCATGGGAGCGCCCTCTGGAATAGAGGCTATTTTAGTGTATTTTAAAGAGATGCTTTCTCTTTCTCCAAAAGCAATTAAAAATCTGCGTATAAAAATAGATTCTATACTTAAATTACCTTTTGACGAAGTAACTTTGCAACAGTTCTTTAAAAAGGTAAGTAAACCTTGTTTAGTCATTCATGAAACATCAGATAGTGTCACTCCAATGGCACCTATTAAAGCGGCTATTGAAGAGTTGCCGCATATTAATCGTGTCTATACGAAAGGTCAAGATCACATGCTTAAAGAACAAGAGACAATAGCTATTATTAAAGAATTTTTAAAATATAAAACTATACACAATTATGTACTTTAAAGAGTTTGATATCCGATGGAGTGATATAGATGCTAATAGACATCTAGCCAATAGTGCTTATGTAAATTTCATGAGTCATACCCGTATGGGATTTATGATAGAAAATGGATTAAGTCAAAAAGAAATGGTGATTCATAATATTGGTCCGGTTGTTTTTCATGAGCAGTTATTCTTTTTTAAAGAAGCGTTTCAAGGAAAACCTATTCGTGTGAGTTTTGAATTAGGAGGTAGTAGCCCTGATGGGATGTTCTTTAAGTTTGTACATAATTTTTACGATCACAAAGGTCGTAATATCGCTAGAGGAACCATGCAAGGAGGATGGATAGATTTGACTACCCGTAAATTAAGTGGTCTACCTGAATCTTTGATGCCTATGCTTGAAAATGCTCCAAAAACACCAGATTATAAGGTGTTAACTAAAGAAGATATGAGGGAACATGGGCAAGCGCCTATGCATTTGGAAGGGTAAATATAAAACTGTCTTATAAATATTAGAAAAGCTTTAAACTAATATTTATAAGAATTATATGCTTTGAAGGTTATATTCTTATTGTTATACAAATAAAAAAAGAGGCTGTCTGAAAAGTCAAGACAGCCTCTTATTCTAGTTCGGTCTCATTATAATATTAACTAGCTTAGTTGAATTAGCAGGAATTTTATTAATGGATTAGGGTATCTATTTTTCGATGTAAAATTACTCACGGATATCGTCCCTCTAGGATTCATTTGAAATTCAACTATTTTATGTCCATTAGGATCTATTTCTCCTCCTCCATTAAAGTTTAATGGAGTTCGAGAATTGTATGCTGTTGCATATGCATTAAGTTGACTACTTTCATTAAATGCTAAAAGCTCATATTGCGCATTTGGAGTTCCTTTTAAAAAGCCATTCTGTCCTGGCGGTAAAATAATATGATCATGCTTTTGTAATTCTGCAAATATAATAGACTCTAACTCATGATCTTTTTGTGTATCTTTTTTACTCATAATATTAAAATTTAAAAATTCCTACTCATAAAGCTTTTCAGATATCGCTTCCTTATTTCCTATAAGGAAAGGTCGTTTTTATAGTGGGGTCTGCTCCACATATCTTGTTTTATCATCAATCAAATAGTATCTATTCATAGTTTCTGAAACTCAGATGGGTGCATACTATTGAAAGGACGGTTTTAAACAGATTTAGAAATAAGTGCTAGCGTTGATTTCTGGAATAAAACTACAATCACAAACACCTGATAGTTAGAAAAATAGAATAAGAAGAGCGTTCTTATTCATAAGATAAGAGATGTATAGAAGGAAATGATACGAATTCGAGATCAATTAATAAAAAACTGATTTACTGACATATACACGATTCTGAACTTGTTTAAGAATTACATTACATCATTACCCGTTGTGCATTTTGAGATATTTTGCCAATTTTTGCCCCTCCCTAAAGGGTGAATTACCAAAATTCTCATTTCATCCCTTAGGATTGAGGTAAAAAATGAGAATTGTATGCTGAATTTGATGCGAATTGAACCAAAATGC
>CAKZKZ010000812.1 GCA_937124495.1 uncultured Dokdonia sp.
ACTATACATGATAAAATGGAATTGACCCCGCTTGAAAGAGCCATAAAAGGAGAATCAAAAATTAATAAAGAATTGATACGTGTGTCAGATATCATGACCACATAAATTTAATACAAAAGAGAACTAAGAAATGGGAAATTTAAAATTAGGAATTAATGGATTTGGTCGTATTGGTCGTATCGTTTTTAGAGCAACTGTGAAGCGTAGTAATGTAGATGTGGTAGCTATAAACGATTTGCTAGATGTAGATCACCTAGCATATCTATTAAAATATGATTCTGTTCATGGACGTTTTGATGGTGATGTTTCTGTAAAAGACGGAAACCTTATCGTAGATGGAAAAACCATTCGTGTAACGGCTGAAAGAGATCCTAAAAATTTAAAGTGGGATGAAGTAGGGGCTACTGTAGTGGCTGAATGTACTGGGATATTTACAACATTAGAGACAGCAGATTATCATTTACAGTCTGGCGCTAAAAAAGTAGTAATCTCTGCACCATCTAAAGATGCTCCTATGTTTGTTATGGGCGTAAATGATGATACACTTACAGCAGCACATTCTATTGTATCTAATGCCTCTTGTACAACAAATTGTTTAGCACCCGTTGCAAAAATTGTAAATGACAATTGGGGTATTAAAGAAGGGTTAATGACGACGATCCATGCTGCTACATCAACACAATTTACAGTTGATGGACCTTCTCGCAAAAACTATCGTTTAGGTAGATCTGCTATAAATAATATTATTCCTACTTCTACCGGAGCTGCAAAAGCTGTAGGGAAAGTAATTCCTGAAGTAGATGGGAAATTAACTGGAATGGCATTTAGAGTTCCAACAGCAAATGTATCTGTAGTAGACTTAACAGTAAGCACAGAAAAAGCAACATCCCTTGATGAAATTAAAGCAGCTTTCAAAACGGCTTCAGAAGGAGCTCTTCATGGAATTGTTGGATACACAGAAGAAGGGGTTGTTTCTCAAGATTTTGTAAGTGATGATCGTACAAGTATTTTTGATGCAGACGCTTCTATAGAATTAAGCTCAACTTTTTTCAAATTAGTTTCTTGGTATGATAATGAGTTTGGATATTCTAATAAGCTTGTTGACCTAGCAGAAAAAGTAAACGAACTATAAATAAAATATGTTTTCCTTGATACATTATAGATGTATCAAGGAAAACTTACCTGATATAATTATGCGTGCTATATGATTTTAGTAGTTGATAGTGGATCTACCAAGACCGATTGGATTGCCTTAAGTGATGAGGGTACTATGTTATTCCAGACGCAAACGTTAGGGCTAAATCCACAAGTATTGTCGCAAGAGATATTAAGAGAACGTATCGTCAATAATTTTGAACTATATAAGCACAGAAATGAAGTAAGTCGTCTTTATTTTTATGGAGCTGGCTGTGGTGTAGAAAAACCTCGTAAATTAATTAATGAAGTTTTTGAAGAGTTCTTTAAAGAAGCTCAAGAAATTATTGTTAAGGAAGATACGTATGCAGCACTATACGCTACGGTAGATACAGAGCAAAAAGAAAAAGCGATTGTATGTATCTTAGGAACTGGGTCTAATTGTAGTTATTTTAATGGGAATGAAATTGAACAAAAAGTGATCTCATTGGGGTATATCTTAATGGATGATGCTAGCGGAAATTATTTTGGAAGACAATTATTAAGAGATTATAAATTCAATAATATTCCTAATGATTTAGCTGCAAAATTTGGAAATACGTTTGACTTAAGTTCAGAAACCATTAAAAACCATTTATATAAGAATCCTAATCCTAATACATACCTAGCTACTTTTGCACGTTTTTTAATAGAAAATAAAGACCACTCATATTGCCAATCATTGATAAAGAAAGGACTTTCTTTATTTATAGAAAATCAGATATTTCAATACGATGAAGCAAAAGAAGTGACGATACATTTTGTAGGTTCCATTGCTTTTTATTTAGAAAAAGAACTTTCTATACTTTTGGATGCATATGGATTAAAAAAAGGAAAGGTATTAAAGCGCCCTATAGATGGACTAGTACTTCATCATAAAGATCATATTTTTTATTAATGTCATTAAAGCATAAATACATATTGTATTTATAATAAGTGTTAAGTATAAAATCCGGCTTCTGTAAAGAAGCGGGATTTTTATATGATCATTTTATGATTACTTAATTGCAATAGCAGAGATCTCTACATTTACATATTTAGGAAGATTAGCAACCTCTACCGTTTCTCTGGCAGGAGCTGTTGCTTCATTAAAATAAGTGCCATATACCCCATTAACAGCTGTAAAGTCATTCATCTTATTTACAAAAATAGTAGTCTTTACAACATCTTCAAAAGTCATGTCAGCTGCTGCTAATACTGCTTTTAGATTTTCCATGACAAGCTGTGTTTCTTCTTTGATATTTCCTTCAAAAAGCTTTCCCGTCTTTGGATCTATAGCGATTTGCCCAGAAGTATATAGAGTATTTCCAGAAAGTACTGCTTGGTTATATGGTCCTATAGGTGCAGGAGCATTGGGTGTTGAGATTATTTTTTTCATAGTGGTTTTGTTTTCACGAAATTGAGTAACTTATGTAAAGTTAGCAAATTATTAAATTAGAAAATCTACTTTCTGATCTAATAATTAGAGTTTGTAAAAAGTTTTATATCTGATGCTTGTATGTAGCTATAACACTTCTAGATTTGAGACAAAAAAATCTTGATTGTTGTAGCGCAGCGATCTTGTTTCTGATACTTTGTGACCTCTTTTTGAGATTATTTATATCAAAAAAGTATAGATAGGTCTATTTCTTATAATCTTTCATCAGGAGCACGACGTTTATCGTACTTAATATCACTAAGAATATTTCCTTTAATTCCAATAAAGAAGTTCCAAGAAGAACGGGTACTGAAAGGAACCCAGTTAAAACGTAAATTCCAACTTTCTAAATCTCTGGCAAATTGTAATGATGTAAATGTAAATCCAGGATTAGCTATGTCAAATCCAGAAGAACCTCCAACAGTCCAACGTTTCCCAAGTTCTAGATCACCACTAAAAACAATAGAGTGTGATCCAATATCGTTTTGTCGTGAATTATTCACGTAACTCACCTCGTAGGATACTCGTAAATTCCAAGGTATTTTAAAATTGTAAAATTCTATTTCTTGTTCCTCCTGTTCTTCATCATCTTCGGGTAAGGAATTCCCATTTCCTGTAATGTCTACACCTCCACCAAATAAGTCATCTGGTCTTCCTCCAGCAGCAAAGGTTTGATTTTTTGTACGATCTGTATTTTTATCTTTACCTTTTCCAAAATCTCTACTTGAAAAATTATAGCCAAAGTTTGCACGAGCCCCAGTAATTCTAAAAAGGCTTCCTCCATTATTAATGTTTAACCTGTTGATACGAGTATTGTTACTATTTAAAGCATAAATATCTAATGAAGCACTAAAGTTAATCTCAAGTTTATTTTCTACAATAGGAATGGCTCCGCTCACAGCTATAGGGGCAAGTTTTAAACTATCTGCTGTAATATTATAAGACGTCCTAAAGTTTAGATTTCGTAGCAATGTGACTTTTCGATACTCTTCTGTGGCTGCGGTATCTTTATCTTTAACCTTTGCTTCTATAACATTACTAAGTGCTAGAGATAGTGAAGCATTTTTTCGATTACTAGGAGCACCTAATAAACTACCTTCAAACCTAGAGAATTCAACAGTTTCTGTAAGCTCAGTAGCTGTAGGGTCATTAGGATCTGTACGTTGATAGCTATCAAAAAATTGATCAAAAGCTGGAGTGTAACTAATACCTACACTAGGACGCATTACATGACGTATAGATTCTATTTTACTTCCTTTTTTAAATGGAAAGATACCGTAAACAGTCGTTCCTAAACTAGCATTTGTTCCATAAGTTCTATAGGATGCAAGCCCATTAATCGTATCTCGTACAACTTCTCCACTTTCTTCATCAAAAGATTGATCAACCGTTGAGAAAACAGTATTCTCTGTATAATTTGCCCCCACAGTGGCACTTATGTATTTAAAAACTTTAAAGTTGGTAGAAATCGGAACTGTTTGCTGTACACTTGAACGTCCATCTTTAAACATTTCTGATGAGAAGAAGAGGCTATCTGTAGTTACATATTGGTTATTTGCTCGTAAGGAGTAATTAAAGTTGATGTTTTGGAAAATACCTTTTTTGGTACCATTTTTTGGGGCAAACGGAAAAATACGATCTACATTTAATTGCACAGACGGTAGTGTTAAGTTAATGATCTCTGTCTGTGAATTCTGAGAGTGTTGTGCCGCTACCGTAAGATTTATAGGAGTTTTTCCTGTAAATGTTCGTGAATAAGAAACAGAAGAACTAAAATTATTATTTAAGAAATTTCCTGTGTTACTTTGATTTAGTGATTGTTGGAAGAAATCACTACTACCTAGGTTAACAGAAGCAGAAAACCGACTGTTAGGGCTTGCTTTTTGATCCTGCGTATGCGTCCATCGTATATTATACGTATTTCTTTCAGAAAAATCTGGCAGGCCTCTTTCACTTGCTAGAAGTTTTTCAAAATTAAAACTCAATCGACCATTAAATTTATACCGTAGCCTATAATCAGAGTCCGCACGTAATGCATAACTACCATTAGTATAATAATCTCCTGTGATCGCAAGGTTGTAAAAATCACTAAGAGCAAAATAATATCCTCCATTTTGTAAAAAATATCCACGCTGTCTTGTCTCTCCAGGACTAGGAATAATAAAACCAGATACACTTTTTTGTTTGTCTAAAGGAAAAAAAGCAAAAGGCAATCCTATGGGAGTAGGAACATCTGCAATATACATATTGGTAAGACCAGTAACGAGTTTTTGTCCTGGTACAAATTTTACTTTACGAGCGTAAAAATAATATTCTGGATTATCTAAGTTTTTACTCGTCGTAATTTTTACATTACTCATAAAAACGACAGAGTCATTAACACGCTTACTAATTTCAGACTTTATATTAATATCTTGACCACCTGCACCTTCAACCCTTGAGCCAAAGATTAATGCCTTTTCTGTATCAAAGTTAAACTTAATAGAGTCGGGATTGACTATGTTTGATTCTTGCTTAAAAACAGGAATCTGAGTATATACACCACTAGAATCCTTGATTCCTTTTGCAAATACTGTATTGTTCTGATAATCTAGAATGATCTCTCCAGCATTGATTTGGATATCCTCATAGATTACTTCAGCTTCATTATATAAATATATTTTTTTCTTGCTACGACTTATACGCTCATAGTCGGTTGCTTTATACGCCACTTTATCTGTAAGAGGTTCCTTCTTTACTTTTACAGAATCGGTACGCACACTATCTCTTACAACGCCTGTGGTGTCTTTAGGGGTTTGCTTTCGCGAAAGCGTACTAAGACTCTCCTCAATAACTTTAGTAGCTGTCGTGTCATTCTTAGATGCTGGTATGGCATTATTGTTGGTTGGGAACTCCTGTGCAGCCATCAAAAATGGGCAAAGCAAGAAGAAGCAAATAATGAAAGAAAGGTGTACAGTTTTTGTTTGCAATGCGATTAATCCTATTTTTGTGTGACAAGCATCATTTAAAATGCCAAAATTACGTATATTTTTTCGGTTGAAATCCAATTCTTGTAATTTTGAAAATAACCAGTATATAATTTACGTTAGCTATTATATATTCTGTCAATAATATGGCTAACTAACGCTTAAAAGATTAGATTTTGATAAAAAGGATGCGTAATTATATTTCATTTAGTATTTATTTAACGCTACTCTTGAGTTTTGTTAATGTAAATGCGACTTCTTTAACACAAACCCCTTCCAAAAAAAAGTTTAAAGTAGTGCTTGATGCCGGACATGGAGGTAAAGATCATGGAAAACCATCTAAAGCTGGATCTCCAGAAAAAGATATTGCCCTTAAAATCGTTTTAGCTTTAGGGAAAGAGCTTGAGAAGAGTAAAGACATAGAAGTTATTTATACACGTAAAACAGATGTTTTTATAGAATTGTATGAAAGAGGGAAAATTGCAAATAAAGCTGAAGCAGATTTATTTATCTCAGTACATTGTAATGCGCATAATTCACAAGCTTTTGGTTCAGAAACCTATGTTTTAGGGTTACATCGTAATGGGACCAACCTCAATGTAGCAAAAGCAGAAAATGCTGTAGTCTTTTTAGAAGAAAATTATGAAGAGACATACGCTCAGTATGATCTGAATTCTCCAGAATCTGTCATAGGGCTAGAACTCATGCAAGAAGAGTTTTTAGATCAAAGTGTATTTTTAGCTTCCTTAGTTCAAGATAATTTTAGAAAAAAATTAAAACGTAAAGATCGAAGTGTAAAACAAGCAGGATTTATTGTATTACATCAAACTGTAATGCCTAGTATACTTGTAGAAACTGGTTTTATCACAAATACCAACGAAAGAAAATATTTGAATTCCTCAAAAGGACAGCAAGCAATAGCTAATTCTATGGCATCTGCTGTTAAAGAATACAAAGGAAAAGTATTTAGTTATTTAGATAATGAGGTGATTGCAAATGGGGGAGAAGTGGTAGAAGAAGTAAAAAGCAATATCCCAGATAAGATTGTAGAAGGGGTTACTTTTAAAGTACAACTTGCGGCTAGTAAAAGAAAATTAGAACTTAAATCGTACAATTTTAAAGGGCTTAAAGAAGTGTCTAGACTTAAAAAGAAAGGAATTTTTAAGTATTTCTATGGAGCAACGTCTAATTATACCGAGATTCAAAGAAAGCTAGAAGAAGCAAAAGCAAAAGGCTATAGCACTGCTTTTATTGTTTCTTTTGAAAAAAATAATATTCAAGTCCCATTAAAACAAGTGTTAAATTAATAGAACCATAAAGCTAAGGTTCTTATTAAATTCCTACATTTGTCTACTGTATAAAACACTATATGTTTAAAATTTCTAAAGAAGTCAGAACGGGAATACTCGCAATTATTGCATTAGTCATTGTTATAGGCGGTTATAACTATCTTAAAGGCAAAAACTTGCTAGATAAAAACAGGAATTTTTATGCGCTGTATGATAATGTAGAAGGACTCACTCCTGGAGCCAATGTAACCATTAATGGTCTTACCGTAGGAAAAGTAATCTCTATTAAGTTTGCTGATAAAACGGGGATGTTAAAAGTACATTTTGATGTAGTAAGTGACTTTGAATTTTCAAATAAGAGTATTGCAAAAGTATATGGTATTGGTTTTATAAGCGGAAAAAACCTTGCAATTGTTCCAAGCTATGAAGGAGAACTAGCAAAAGATGGTGATTTCCTTACTTCTGAGATTGAAAATGGTATTATGGAATTGGTGACAGAGCGATTAGAACCATTACAAGCTGTTATAGAATCTGCTGTTAATGATACAGATTCTCTTGTTAAATCTGTAAATAACGTATTAGATAAAGACTCTCAAAGGAACCTTAAAGATGCCATTGCAAACTTTTCTATAGTTTCTAGGGAATTAAAAACAACATCACGTTCTATGAATGAACTCTTGGCAGATAATAAAGAGAAGTTTAACGGGACAATTACAAACTTTGAAGAGGTGTCATCCAACTTTGCAAAGATATCAGATTCATTATCTCAAGTAGAAATAGGCACTTTAATATCAAATATTGAAAATTTAGTATCAGATTTTGAAGGAATCGCAAATAATCTTAAATCTGGTGAAGGAACGGTCGGAAAGCTTTTGCAGGATGATCAAGTTTACGTAAATTTGGAACGTACCACAAAGCAGATGGAATTATTGATGGAGGATATGAGATTAAATCCTAAGCGATATGTACATTTCTCTCTTTTTGGTAAAAAACCAAAGGAGTATATTCCACCTAAAGATTCGTTACGTTAGGGGAATACTAACTAACGATTATGCAATACATACCTAATATTTTATTCTTGATAATCCTTATTCTAGGGATTGGTTTTTTTACAAAAAACATTAGAAAGTTATTTCGTAATATCAAACTCGGAAAAGAGATAGATAGATCGGATAATAAGCCGATGCGCTGGCGTAATATGGCTAAGATTGCTTTAGGGCAATACAAAATGGTAAAGCGTCCTGTTTCAGGAATACTACACGTTGTTGTATATCTAGGGTTTATTATCATTAATGTAGAGGTCTTAGAAATTATTATAGATGGTATTTTTGGTACACATCGTATTTTTGGATTCTTAGGCGGGTTGTATGACTTCTTAATAGGGAGTTTTGAAATCTTAGCATTTCTGGTATTTGTTGCTGTCATTATATTCTGGATACGTCGTAACATCATACGACTTAAACGTTTCTTAAGCCCAGAAATGAAAGGATGGCCTAAAATGGATGGAAACGTAATCCTTTATTTTGAAATGGTTCTCATGACACTTTTCTTAGTCATGAATGCAGCAGATTTACAATTACAAACCATAGGAGCAGCTCATTATGCATCTGAAGGTGGTTTGGTAGGAGCTTTTCCTGTAAGTCAGTACATAGCACCTTTATTTGAAGGAATGTCAGAGTCTTCACTTATTCTTGTAGAACGTGGAGCTTGGTGGGTACATATTGTAGGAATCTTACTATTCCTAAATTATTTATACTACTCTAAACACTTACATATTTTACTAGCCTTCCCAAATACATGGTACGCTAAGTTAAAACCCAAAGGAGAACTTGATAATCTAGAAGCAGTAACAAAAGAAGTACAGCTCATGATGGACCCTAATGCAGATCCTTTTGCTGCGCCTACAGAAGATGAAGGTGATCCAGAAAAATTTGGAGCTAGTGATGTCCTTGATTTAAATTGGGTACAGTTAATGAATTCCTATAGTTGTACAGAATGTGGTCGTTGTACAAGTGAGTGTCCAGCAAATCAAACAGGAAAAAAACTATCTCCTCGTAAGATTATGATGGATACACGGGATCGTTTAGAGACGGTGAGTAAGAATATAGATGAGAATGGATCCTTCCAACCCGATGGGAAACAACTCTTAGATGATCATATTAGTAAAGAAGAATTATGGGCATGTACCAGCTGTAATGCATGTGTAGAAGCCTGTCCTATAGGTAGAGATCGCCTGAGTATTATCATAGACATGCGTCGTTATATGGTGATGGAGGAAAGTTCAGCGCCAAGTGATCTTAACAATGCAATGACTAATATAGAAAACAATGGAGCCCCATGGCCATTTAATCAAATGGATAGAGCAAATTGGATTAATGAAAGCTAAACATATTGTCATATTATCTTTTTTTTTATGCTTACAGACATTGGTAAGTGCCCAAACTAGTTGGAGAAAAGATAGTTTACAATTTAAGGTATATACTCGTGTTTATTATAATACTCATGAACAGGTAGATTCTATAGTTGCTCAGAAAAGTGGATGTAATTATTGTTCGCAAAAACAAATATTAGCAATACAAAATGAAGCGCTTAGAAGAACAAAATCGGATATTAATAATTCATTGTATAAGAAAAAAGGGGTGCGTCAAATAGCACATTATATAAGAGTAAGTAAAAAAGATTTTGAAAAAATTAACGATACTACTTTTAAAAAAATAAATGTAATAGTCCCCAAAAAAAATAGTTTTTAATAAAATATTGAATAGTAATTTTACAACGAACTTACTTTGACTATTTCTCAAGAAAAGTCAGAATATGTTTAACAATAAAACAAATAATATAATGAATTAAGGAAGATGTAGATAAATTATTAAGTGAGAAATTAGAAAACGGAGAACATATAAGTCCTGTACTTCCAGAAGACGTTAAAAATTATCTCATAGATATTGATGGAACTATTTGTGACGATATTCCAAACGAAGAACCAGAGCGTATGCTTACAGCTCAAGTATACCCAGATGCATTAAAAACATTAAACAACTGGTACAGTCAAGGACACATCATTTGTTTTTTTACATCTCGTACAGAAGAACACAGAGGATATACAGAAACATGGTTAGAAAAACACGGTTTTAACTATCATAGTTTATTGATGGGGAAGCCTAGAGGAGGTAATTACCATTGGATTGATAATCATTTGGTGAAAGCAACCCGCTATAAAGGAAAATTTACCGAGTTAGTAGATAAAGAAGTTACCATTCAAGTTTTTAAAGATTAGATCATAATAATTTCGCTTTCGCGAAAGCAGAAACATGCACTATGAGTGAACCACTAAGAGTACCTACCATGGCCGAATATATGGCGCAAGGCAAACAACCAGAAATATTATTTTGGGTTGGTTGTTCAGGTAGTTTTGATGATAGAGCAAAAAAAATTACTAAAGCTTTTGCTCGTATTTTAAATAAAGCCAATGTAGATTTTGCAGTATTAGGAGCCGAAGAAAGCTGTACTGGAGATCCTGCTAAAAGAGCTGGGAACGAGTTTCTTTTTCAAATGCAAGCAGCTATGAATATAGAGGTGCTTAATGGATATGATATCAAAAAAATCGTAACCGCTTGTCCACACTGTTTTAATACCATTAAAAATGAATACACTTCATTAGGTGGGAACTACGAAGTAGTACATCATACACAGTTTTTAAAATCACTGTTAGATGATGGGCGTCTTACGGTAGAAGGAGGTAAGTTTAAAGGAAAGCGTATCACTTTTCATGACCCATGCTATTTAGGACGTGCAAATAATGTATATGAAGCACCTCGTGATTTATTACGTAAACTAGAAGTAGAACTTGTAGAAATGCGTAAATGTAAAACCAATGGTCTTTGTTGTGGCGCTGGTGGTGCACAAATGTTTAAAGAGCCAGAACCTGGTAATAAAGATGTTAATGTAGAACGTACAGAACAAGCATTAGAAGTAAAACCAGATATTATCGCTGCGGGATGTCCATTTTGTAATACAATGATGACAGATGGTATTAAAAGCAAAGAAAAAGAAGATAGTATAGAGGTAATGGATGTTGCAGAAATGATCGCTGCTGCAGAAGAATTATAATACCTTTTAATAAATATATAACGAATATCAAAAGGTAGACTTAGGTCTACCTTTTTTATCAATAAAGTCCTATGTTACAAGATATAAGTACACTCCCTGGTAAATCACGCGTTTGGATATACCAAAGTGACAAAGCCTTTACAGATGATCAAGTCTCACAACTTGAAAAAGATCTGTCTACATTTCTTACGTCATGGACAGCACATGGAACAGCACTTAAAGCTGGATTTGAAGTAAAGTATAAACGGTTTATTGTAATTGCTTTAGATCAATCACAAGCATCTGCTAGTGGTTGTTCTATAGATAGTCAGGTGCGATTTATTCAATCACTACAAGAAGAATTAGATGTAGACTTATTGGATAAAATGAATGTAACGTATTATCAAAATGATCGTATTCACTTCAAAACACTCATTGACTTTAAAAAAATGGTGAAAGATGGCGCTGTAGGTAAAAAGACCATCGTGTTTAATAACCTAGTGACCAACTTAGAAGAATACAATCA
>CAKZKZ010000813.1 GCA_937124495.1 uncultured Dokdonia sp.
CAATTTTATAAATACGTTTGTAATAGTGCTTTTTACCACTTATTTTTTTTCTGAAAGTGATCTGACCGTATTTTACTTGATAATTACGTCCATATTCATAATTCTTAAAACCTAATTCAATCCAATAGCAAGAACAACTATCCTGTTTAGGATAAATAGTAATAGGGCTGTATTGTTGATGACCAATTGTAATACTATCTAAATTTGGATTAAGTGCTTCGTTTCCGTTCCAACCATTTATGTTATTGCTTTCACCAATATAAAAATAGTAGTTGGAAATATCAACATGCGTAAAAGAACTGATTACTTTCAACTCAAGCGTATCCAGCATTTCATTGCTGCAACTATAAGATGAAGTTTTGTAATGGGTAGAATCAAAGTTGAAGACAAGTTTTCTTTTTTGTTGTGTATAAGTACCAACACCATAATATTTCAAATATGGATTTCTTTTCAATGTATATTCGAACGTGCTATCATTATGCAATACAAAATATTCGTTGTATTTACTCCATGCTTCAGTTGTTTGCAATGTATCTTGCGAATAAGAAGTAAATCCTACTAATAGAAGTATAAAGACAAGTGCTGGGAGAGTGTTTAACACAATTAAATAGTAGAAAATTGTGAAAAGGTTACACTTGCGTCTTTTTACTATAGGTTGTTTAGCAGTTTACTTTTATCATCTAGAATTAGATGAAGAAAATGGTTTTTTAACTCCTTTTTTAAATAAAAGTGCGTTAAGATGGTAGCAATTAAAATAGCAATAGAAACTATGGCAAACATGAGTGTCTTATTAGTCTCCTCATCAATATATAGGTATTTATAGAATTGAACGCTAATAATGGATACCATTAGTATCGCAAAGGTTACAATAACTATAGAAGGTCTGAATCGGATATGAACAGAGCTGTTTCTTTTGTCACCTTTAACTTCACCGATTAATTTAGGTGAGTAAGTGGGCGCGCCTCCAGATGCAAGGCGCCGTAACGTAAAAACAAACTTGCCGCTTTTTCCATAAGCTCCAGTAAGTTTGCGCGCTAAATCATCTTTGTGCTCCAAATCTGCAATTTGTTGCACAAGTTGTATTGTGTCCTCTTTCGAAGCTCTAAATTGATATTGATTATTATTCTCGCTCACCTTTGCAAAAAATTATCCTTCGTGTGTTTTAGCCGATCCTGATATTAATCGGTTAATCTCTTTCATTTCTTTAGGCGTTAAATCTCGCCACTTGCCTACAGGAATGTCTAATTTTACATTCATTATGCGTACCCGTTTTAGTTTTACAACATTGTATCCAAGGTATTCGCACATGCGCCTAATTTGTCGATTCAACCCTTGCGTCAGGACAATTCGAAATTTATTTTTTCCTAATCTTTCGACGGTACACTTTCGTGTCACAGTATCTAATACAGGAATACCATTTCGCATCCTTTTCAAAAACTGGTCGTTGATTGGTTTATGTACCGTAACAATATATTCTTTGTCATGATTGTTACGTGCACGCAATATCTTGTTAACGATATCTCCATCATTGGTCATGAATATTAAACCTTCGCTAGGCTTATCTAATCGTCCAATTGGAAAAATACGTTTAGGGTAATTGATGAAATCAACAATATTGTCTTTTTCAACACGGGTGTCAGTAGTGCAGACAATACCTATAGGTTTATTAAAGGCTAGATAAACAAAATCCTCTTTTGGTTCAGAAATATTTGTGCCATCAACTGCTACTTGATCACCTGGAGCAATTTTGGTTCCTAGTTCTGGGACTTTACCGTTAATGGTAACTCTGTTTTGTTCTATAAGTTTATCTGCTGCCCTTCTTGAGCAGTAACCTACTTCACTTAAATACTTATTAATTCTTTTTAATTCCTGAGCTGACATTAAATCATATATTCAAGGCAAATCTAGTCAAAATTATAATGTAATTTGTGTCCTGTTTTGAATATAAATAGAATTGTTTTATTCTGGTCTGCCACGAAGCATAGTCATTGCTTTACGCGCAATGCCTTTATAATTTCGCCACTCAAAATTTCCAGACTTTAATGCCATTAAAGCTTGCTGCCTACGAGCAGCAGCATAGGTTTTATTAAACTCTTTTTTAGTTATGCCTTTCAAATAATCAAATGAGTTCCATTTGTCTCCAGGATAGTAATTTTTGTCTATCATTCCGTGCCGCAAGGCTATATCATAAAATTCAGAGCCATGAACAGGGCATGCAAATGCCCAACTTGTGTAATGTATATAGCCTTTGCGCCATAATGCATACATGTCCTTAATTGTTTTGCGAACCTCATTCACACTTTCGTGCTGTACTTCACCTTCTTCTTCCCAATAGTTGAACAGCATAGTAAAAGCAAATACTTTTATACCTTGTGCACTTAACAATTGGCAGGCTTTTTCAGTTTTCTGGTAGGACATTTTTTTCTTGATTCCAGTTAAAACACGATCACTTGTAGTTTCTAAACCAATTCGTACTAGCCAAAAATTAGCCTTCTTCAACCAGTAAGCAAATTCTTCGCTCATTGGTACTACTCGCAAATTGCATTGAAAGTATAAATCATCATGCCCCAATGCAGCAAGTGCCTTGCATACATCAATCGACCATTGTAGTTTTACGTTTAGTTCGTCCGAATGAATGTAGATTTCTCGATATCCCATTTGGTAAAGCTCCTCGGCTTCTGCTGCAATCATTTCTGGGCTACGTCCTCTATAAAGAGGTCCGTTTTTTAATCTGAAAACAGGGTTGGCACAAAAGACGCAACGTAATGGGCAACCTCTAGTAACAACCATCTCTGTATTAGGGCGCGCTTTACTATAAGTGAGTCCGCAAAAATCTTCATCATTTACAAGATCTCGTGCCGGAAAAGGAATGGAATCAATATCATCAATGAGCGGTCTTGTTCCTGTGCGGCGGTAGTTGTTTTCAGCATCTATATAGGATAAACCTTTTATATGCTCACGCTCCTCTTCAATATGGTCGATATTAGAGACTATTTCTAAAAACGTTAATTCACCCTCACCAATCACACAAATGTCTGCTCCCGATTTTTCCAATATCTCTTGCGAAGATT
>CAKZKZ010000814.1 GCA_937124495.1 uncultured Dokdonia sp.
CTGGATTGCCTGATATCTTAGGGTTTTTAACAGAATCTAATGCTAGATTTATGGTAGCAATAGGTGTTTTAAACTCATGCGTCATATTATTAATAAAATCTGTCTTAATCTGCGAGATTTGACGTTGTTTATTTAATTGATGTAACGCACTTGAATACGCTACTACAATAATTAATGTAAATATGACTGACAATACAATCATTCCGATAATAGAAGAAATCACTATTTTTTTCTCTCCTGGGAATTCTGCATATAAGTAATACTCTGTTTTTCCATCTTCATCTACAAAAATAGGCGCTTGGTAAAACTGAGAAGAACCTTCAAATTCAAAGTTTTCTGAACGAACTTTGGTTAATAGGTCATTATCAAATATTCCAAATTCAAAATCTGTTTCTAGATCTCTTTCTACAAGCTCTAAGGTCATCACACGCTTTATTTCTTCTACAGAAACACGTTTATGAATGGGTAATCTTTCTAGTTTGTTATTAATGAGATTTTGGTAACTAATCTTTTTAAAATCAACAATTTTAGAGATTTCTTGTATTTTACTTCGACTAGATAGGTTTCCATCTAACGATCCTTTACTTATAATTTGCTTAGAACTAAGGTTGAAATAGCGTTTAAACTCTATGCTGTCCATATCACGATCAAAAGCAGGAGCAGATAATTTAAAATCTTGTTGTAAAACACCATTACGATGTAAAAAGACATCCTTTGTTATAGGATCTTCATCTATTAAAAAATATTCATCAAGGGTCAGATCATCAGGGATTCCAATACTATCTATTAAGTTCTCAACGTAATAATAATATTCTTCAAACTCCCTTTCTTGTACTTTTTCAGCTACTTTAATAACCGCTCTCTTGGCATTAAAAGAAAACTGATCTCGTTTTGCTTGCACACTGTCTAGAATCCAATATCCCTGTACGAATATGATACCTATCAAGGATAGGCTCATTAAGATAATTAAAGCATAAAACAGTTTTTTATTCACTAATCAAAAGTAGTATTTTAACATTTAGCCTGCTTTCCATTTAACCAAATGTTAACAGCTTTTACCAATTACGACCTATTCGAAGTACTAAGTGATTATGAATACGCACTACTTTTTCTTCTGTTTTATCCAGATGTGTGTTTTTTATAGCAACATCTGATAATGCAATTTTTTTTGCATCATGCCATTGTGCGTTGATACGATTCTGAATTTCTTGATCAGAGCTATGGTCTCGCTTTTTAACTCTTTCAATACGTGTTTTTACAGGAGCTGTTACTGTGATTATAAAATCACAATTTTTATACCCGCCATTTTCAAAAAGAATGGCTGCCTCTTTTATAACATAAGGGCTGTCTTGTTGCTGATACCAATGATTAAAGTGTACTGCTACCCTAGGATGTACAATTGCGTTTAGTTGTGCTAGAAGTTGTTTGTTTTTAAAAACGGCATCGGCTATATACTTTCTATTAAGACCATCTTCTATATATGCCTCTTCCCCTAATAACTGAGTAATCTCTCTACGTATCTCTGGTGAGGTCATCATCAAACGTTTTGCTTCATCGTCTGCGATATATACAGGAACGCCTAGCTTTTTAAAAAAGCCAGCTACTGTTGTTTTCCCACTGCCAATACCACCCGTAAGGCCTACAATCATTCTACTCTAAATTAATGTTAAGTACATAATCCTGTAAGAAGGTGTACTTGTATTTCTATCACTAAAACTAATGATAAAAAAACCTATTTTGTTTAACTTTTCGTTAAAAAAAGTTCTTAATACAAGTATAAAGGAGTTTTTCCGTTAAACAAAATCAATTTACGACTATATATTTAATTTGCTTTGTCGCAAGTCGTATGTTCTTTGTTTCTTTCGGTGACTTTCTTATATCTAAAGCTATAAAATCATCTTGTGAATTATGCTTGGCAAAATCACAGACCACTTCAAAATCATTAGCTGTAATAGACTCATACGTACCAATAGGCACTGTAAAATACACATCGACAGTTTTTGGGAAAATTTTGACATCTGTATCTTTTGTATTGATCAACTTTACGGGAATACTAAAAGATCCTTCTGTAAATTTTGTAACTCCTTGCTTATAATTAATCTCGTAAGAAGATAATTTGATTTCTTTATGTAATGCTAAAGAATCTAGAGTCAATTGCGTCTCTATATTTTGAGAAATTTCAGTAATCTCTTTAGGAATTGTTTTTACAAATGTAATTGTATCTATATACGCTTTGGGACCTACAATACGAACGGTAGCAGGATCAAGTACGGCCACTCCTTCAGTACCATATCCTGTTTTATACTGTGTGGTAAGTACTGTCTTTACAGGAACATCTTTACTTGCTAAAGAATCTATTTGTACATTCAATTGTTTTGGACTTATAGCCGTTACTTCAGAAACTCCAGAGATCGCATTTGCGATTTCTAGCGGATGCCCATCTGGAATATATTGATATTGTTTATTGGTCGTTTTTTCTAACTGATTAAAATGAATAGCAAGCTTAAAATCTGAAAATTGATTAGAGACTAATGCAAACCCAGATAGATTTGTTGTGACTTCTACTACTTCTGGTTCCAGGGTACTCACCACTTTATCTATAGGAACATTCACTACGGTG
>CAKZKZ010000815.1 GCA_937124495.1 uncultured Dokdonia sp.
TAAAGAAGCTCGGAAAATAGGATTTCCACTTTCTGCAGCACTCGTACAACGCGAACTCATCATTGCACAGGGAACCATAGACGGATGTCAGTATGCTCTTGAGCATGGCATTGCCATGAATATTGCTGGAGGCACTCATCATGCTTACACAGATCACGGAGAAGCTTTTTGCATGTTGAATGATCAAGCGATAGGTGCTCGATATCTACAAGCAGAAGGTCTTGCCAAAAAGATTCTTATTATCGATCTAGATGTGCATCAAGGCAATGGTACGGCCGAGATTTTTCAGGGAGATCCTAGCGTATTTACATTTTCTATGCATGGCAAAGCGAATTACCCATTTAAAAAGGAAACTTCAGATTTTGATATCGCTTTAGATACCGATAGCAACGATTTACAATACCTGAGTCTTCTCAAAGAAACGCTCCCACAATTGATAGCACAAGAGCAACCTGATTTTATTTTTTATCTATGTGGTGTTGATATTTTAGGGAGCGACAAATTAGGGAAACTAGGATGTACAATTCAAGGCTGTAAAGAACGAGATCGATATGTATGACAAACCTGTTACGATCATCAAATCCCTGTACAATGCAGTATGGGCGGCGGCTATTCTCCAGATATCAAAATCATTATAGATGCCCACGCAAACACGTTTAGGCAAGCACAAAATATTTACTTTTAAAGTCCTTTCTCCCTTTGGGAGAAGGGATTTAGGGATGAGGGAAAATACGTAACTTCGTGCTGTGCAAACTCACTATGATTATATCATTCTTGGCGGTGGTCTTTCTGGACTTACGCTTGCCTATCGCATGGCTCAAGACCCTTTTTTTGACACCAAATCCATTCTTATTATTGATCAATCTGCTAAGAAAGAAAATGATCGTACCTGGTGCTTTTGGGAGTCTCAACCTGATATTTTTGAAGAGATCGTTTCCCATCGTTGGTCAACTATAGGGTTTAAAAGTCCCGTGTTTTCTGATGATATTGCAATACAACCGTATCAATATAAAAAAATTGAAGGGGATGATTTTTACGCTTTCGCGAAAGCGTACTTAGTCACAAAAACACATATTTCTTTCTTACAGGAAGCCGTGCTGTCTGTCGAAAACCAGTCAGATCAAGTTGTCATCGTCACAGACCAAAAAAAGCTTTCAGGCGGGAAAGTATTTAATAGTATCCTGAATTCAGAAATCCTTGAATCGCAGTCACAACATCAATATCTCAAACAACATTTTATAGGTTGGTTTATCAAAACAGAGACACCGATTTTTGATCCTGACGTAGCCACTTTTATGGATTTCACAGTACCACAAAACGGAAACTGTCGATTTATGTATGTGTTGCCTACCTCAACAACACAAGCCTTATTTGAATATACCTTGTTTTCTAAAGATCTTCTTGAAGATACCGAATATGAAAACGCTATTGAGGATTATTTAAAAGAAAAAGATATATTGCAATATAGCATTGAACGTAAAGAACAAGGGAATATTCCTATGTCTTCCTATCGATTTGACAAGCATGCTTCCAAAAACATGTTACATATTGGTAGCGCCGGTGGGTGGACCAAGGCAAGTACAGGATTTACTTTTAAACATACGCTAAAGAAAACAGCATCCCTCATTGATTTTTTAAAAAAGGAGCAGGACTTACGTCTATTTTCAAAGCGTACACGTTTCTGGTGGTATGATTTATTACTGGTAGATGTATTATATCGCAAGAATCATTTAGGAGCTCCTATTTTTGGCGAGATGTTTAAAAACAATCCCACCGATCGTATTTTTAAATTCCTAGACGACGAGACGACGTTTAAGCAAGAACTACAAATCATCTGGAGCCTGCCTAAAAAGGAGTTTATCAAGGCGGTGTTTAGTCGGTTGTTTGGGTAGTGGAAAGTTGTTTTAAATACGTATCAAGCTTCTCCTTATCACTTCTAGATTTTAATGCTAGCGGAATTCAAGTAATTGCAAGCTATAAAGCAATAGCTTTACAGGATTCCCTTCTGACTTTTTAGCCCCTTTTCACTCTTGTTTCTCCTTTCTTTCATCGTTTATAGTTGTATCGCTACTGGCTCTTTCTGGTATTCATGAATTTTAAGATGCCTATAGCAAGGTATTATCGGGACTTACTGATTATGAGTCTAGTATATTTAAAATTAGCATCAAATTATTAACCTTTTAAATGTATTCAAGATGAAAAAAAAGAATTTAAACAACTTAAACTTAAAAAAAGAAACCATTTCTAAGCTTTCTAGCAAAACTATTGTGGGAGGTAACGAAATAGTTAATGGAAGATCATACCCATTTGTTTATAACACATGCGTCTCCTGCCCTGTCACGTCAGCAAACGTTGATTGTAATTGGTCTCAACATGCGACTGGAGATACTCCTCCACAAATAGGCTAATTATTAAATAAGTAAATGTAGTCAGGTAAGGTATTATGATACTTTATCTGACTTTTAAAAAACATAAAATGAGTATACATCTAATTTCCAAACAAGGGTTTGATTTTCATATAGGTATTTTAGTTTCTGAAATGGAATATATCAGAAACGACACCTATAACTTACTACAAGCAAGAGCATTAACAATTAGTGATTTAGATTTTAATTTTGATGCATACAGTAATAGTATGGGGACTTTGTTGTTACATATTGCTTGTCATGAATTTAAATTTCAATTAAATCATTTTTACAATAGAGATATCACTGAAGATGAATTCAAATTATTTGGAAATGCTATGCCATTTAATATGCACAAACGATTAGTTTTTGGAAATGATTTGGCTTTCTACTTAAAAGAATTAAATACAATTAGAGAAAACACATTATGCTATTTAAAAAAATTAAATGACGAATGGTTATTTAAAGAAATCGTTCTTTCTAATGGTAAAAGTATAGGGAATTACTATTATCATCTAAGGCATGTAATTGATGATGAAATCAATCATCAAGGGCAAATGAAGATTATTTTAAAAAGATTAAATGAAAAGAATACAACAAAACAGATTTAAGTTATCCATAGTATTTTCAAATCCTAGACGACATTTAATCAAGAATTACAGATTATCTGGAATCTACTTAAAATGAAGTTTATCAAGGCGTTGTTTAGTCGATTGTTTGGGTAGTGGGAGGTATACTCATTACAAGGCTTAAAACAGTGCGATTTTTTTTAATATACTATTGAGTATCTCATCGTTTTCATCAACTAAATGATCTTTTATTTTAATATCAGGAATGACTCCGCTTGTGTTTGTATTCCCGTTAGGTCTTACAAAATAACCTTTAGGCACTTTCACTACAATATCTGTTTCTGGGAGACGATAACTAAACTGAGAAGCATGCAGTGTTGGAAAATCACCTGTTTCTTCTCCTACAATAGAAGCAAATCCATAATCCTGAATCATAGCAGCTGTCACCGCAGCCATAGAATATGAATGACGATTAATCAACACATAGACTTTACCTTCAAATCTCTTAGATTTTGATTGGGGGATATAGTTTTCGAATGGATAATCATAATATGCCCCGTCTTTATGTGCTAAAATTTGTTTGAAATAAGAATCTGTTGTGTCATTTTGAATACGTGTTTGTTCTTTCAAAATAGCACTCGTTTTAAGTGTAAATTTTGAGTTCCAAGTAAAGGGCTTATTGGCAAAGTAAGAAACCATATAATCACTGAATGCATCATGTCCGCCACCATTATTTCTTAAATCAAGAATGAGGTTCTTTGAGTTTTTAATCTTTATTTCTGTAAATACAGAATCAATAAAAATTTTATATTGTTGCTCATCTCCACTAAAATTTCCTGGTTTTAAATAGGCGGTATTTTGATAAAATTTAAGGTATCGTTCTGGTGAAATAATATCTGTCCTTTTCAATTCAAAGTCATTCATCAAATGGACTGCTTTTAGATGATACTCTGTAATTTCATTGTTGTCTTTAGTAGTAATTTTAAACACATCTTGCTTCCCAAATACTTGCCAATATAATCTTGGAAAGGTATATAACTCTAATTTAGCATTTTTAAAATACGTAGTTTCTGCTGATAGTTGTGGATATATTTTAGATAGTAGCTCCTGAACAGGAACATTATTAATCTTTACGACTTCTGATCCTACTCTAATCTCACTATTAGTAGAAAAGTTTTTTCTTATCAATGCCTTACCATCTTCAATAACAATTTCTAAAGGAAAGAGAGTTCCATCATCTGAAGCGTATGCTCTGTAGGATGCTACTGGAAAATCAATTTCAGCATGCCCTGTATTTGCTTTTGATATTACTTTTTGAAAAAGAGAGGTAACTTCAAGTAGACTTAGCGAGTCTTCAGATATAGATGCTCTGACATTTTGATAATTTTCATCAAATTCTTTTTTAGAAGTATAGGCATATAGATCATAATGAGTTTTCTCTAATGATGTTTTGAGAACCTCTAGATCTGAGAGTACTTTTTCCTTTTTAATTTGCTGAGCAACACAAATTAAAGAAAGTTTTAAAACTATAAAAAAGGTAAGAATGGCTTTAGTCTTCATTATTTTTTTTCAAAAGACGATTTAAAAAAATAATTGTTGCATTACTTATCATACAGCAAGTATTAAGTAAGTTCACTACACTTTTCGCGAAAGCGAATAACATCTATATTCAGAATGATAACGTAGTTTTAAAAGTCCTGTTCTCAAAGAGATGTGTTAAAATAGAGTAGCACTCTATTTTTTTATCGTAGACTAGAATGAGATTCCCTTCTTCAAGGGAATGAAATGAAAGTCCCTTCTCCCTTTGGGAGAGGGGATTTAGGGGTGAGGGTTTACATCCCTCATTCTCCGCAAAATAAATCGCTCTTAATCAATGAATTAAGGGCGATTTTATGGTTTTGGTGAGTGGATATGGTGAGTGAAACGTGTTTTTTGAAGCATTTAAGTATATCTATAAAATGTTTAAACCTGTAAATTCATATAGTAAACGAGTCAACAGCAGTTTATAATTATTTCTACAGCTATACTTTCTGTTATTGAGTGAGTTTATCCATAATTTCACTATTTAATATCTCTCCATTTTTTATTTTGTTACCATCGACTATCGACACAAAACCTAATTTACATTGATTAGCTTCCATTTCATTTC
>CAKZKZ010000816.1 GCA_937124495.1 uncultured Dokdonia sp.
TGATGACCTCACATTAGCAGAAGCGACTCCATTTGATCCTGCAAATGTTGTAACAACGGTAGGAGCTGCAGGAGAAATTCTTTATACCAATACAATTTCTGGAGGACAAACGCTCTATGCTAGAGTAGATAGCACCGTAAGTATTATAGACGGTATTCCATGTTTTGTAGTTGTAGAGATGAATCTTATTGTCGAAAGTTGTGTAGATACGGATAATGACGGCGTTCTTGACGAAGATGAAGATCTGAATGGTAATGGAAATCTAGATGATGATGATACGGATAATGATACTATTCCTAACTATTTAGATGATGATGATGATGGAGATCTTGTCATGACCATCGATGAAATCACAGGGATAGGTGCTGGTTTTGCGCCGCAAGATTTTATAGACACAGATAATGATCTAATAGAAAACTATCTAGATGATGACGATGATGGTGATACTGTTCTTACTAAAGATGAAGATTATAATAACAGTGGTTCGCCGCTGGATGATGACACCAATAATAATGATATTCCAGATTTCTTAGATCCAGAAGTGGCACTAAGCACCGATGATTTTATAGTGACTGATTTTACGATCTATCCAAATCCTGCTATTGACAACATTACTATTACAGGTTCTAATCCATTTGAGAAGATCAGCATCTATGATATTACGGGAAAATTAGTTCTAGAACAGGCAACAGAAGCACAAATCACACGTACAATATCTATCCCTTCTATAAAAACAGGCATGTATTTTATACGTATTGATAGTCGATCTTCTGCCATACGGTTTATAAAAAAGTAAAAGACTGAGAAAGCGAGATTAGTTCATAGTACAATGTTGAGTACGTCTTGCAGGCTTCTTAAAATTGAGTTTCACTAATAAAATTACATCCCATAAAAGTATATCACAAAGTTTCTTACTTTTATGGGATGAAAAAAACTACTATGAAATGGATAGGAATACTATGTATTCTTACCTCGTTTACTGCAACATCACAAGTAACAGCCAATCCACCGCAAGATCTATTTACATGCGATATTAATAATCCTGGAGATGGGGTTGAGATTTTTGATCTTACTACAACGATTCCCGAAATTATTGGTGATCAGACCAATGTAACGGTTACTTTTCACCTTACGTCTGGAGATGCACTTGGTAATGGCCCTGGGTTTCCTAATCCAGAGAGTTATGAAAACA
>CAKZKZ010000817.1 GCA_937124495.1 uncultured Dokdonia sp.
TATTATTTGTCACCTCTTGATCTCCTGCTAGAATCACAAACGGAATTTCACGACGGTTAGCATACGTCATTTGCTTTTTCATCTTAGCCGCATCCGGATATAACACTGCCGTGATGCCTTGAGCGCGAAGCTGTTTAATCGCCTTCATTGCATATAGTGCTTCATTTTTTCCAAAATTGATAAATAAGACTTTGGTCCCTTCTATCGCTTCTTCTGGAAATAAATTGAGTTCTTCTAGCACCAACGCAATCCTATCGAGCCCAAAAGAAATCCCTACTCCACTCACATCTTTTAATCCAAAGATTCCTGTAAGGTCTGCATAACGACCACCGCCGCCTATACTTCCCATATCAACTCCTTCTGGGGCAGCTACTTCAAAAATAGCGCCTGTGTAGTAATTCAATCCACGAGCTAAGGTCACATCCAATTGTAAAGTCGCTGTTTCTAGTCCAAGACTTTCTATAGCTTCGTTGATGAACGTTAAGTCTTCAATCCCTTGCATTCCAGTTTCAGAATCTGCCAATAAGGTTTGTAACGTCTTAAGCTGTTCTCCAAAATTTCCGTTGAGTGAAAAAAGTGGAGCTACAGTATCAATAGCTTCTTGCGTAATACCTTTCGCGAGCATTTCTTTAGTCACACCCTCCTCACCTATCTTATCTAGTTTATCTAAAGCAACTGTAAAGTCAATCAGTTTATCACTTGCTCCGATGACTTCAGCGATACCAGAAAGGATTTTACGATTGTTCATTTTAATCGTAACGCCTTCTAATTTTAGTGCCGTAAAAACCGCATCATATAATTGTACAAACTCCACTTCTTGCCACAGAGAATCACTTCCTACAACATCGGCATCACATTGATAGAACTCTCTAAAACGTCCTTTTTGCGGACGATCTGCTCTCCAAACGGGTTGCATCTGATAGCGTTTAAATGGAAATGCAATGTCATTTTGGTGTTGTACAACATAACGTGCAAAAGGCACGGTTAAATCATAACGTAAAGCTTTCTCTGAGATTTGTGGGGTGAGTGCGTTTGAGTCCGCTTTCGCGAAAGCATCATCTTTCACCTTTCCTAGATAATCACCACTATTTAGAATCTTAAAAATCAAACGGTCTCCTTCTTCCCCATATTTTCCCATGAGTGTGCTCCTCTTTTCAAAACTAGGTGTTTCAATCGGTTGAAACCCATAGTGCTGAAACTGCGTACGAATGGTATTCATAATATAGGAACGTTTTGCCACCTCGGTAGGTGAAAAATCACGAGTTCCTTTAGGTATTGAAGGTTTTTGTGCCATTTGTTTAGTCGTTAGCTTAGTCATTAGCTGGCTGTTTCAATACAATACACATTGTAAAAATCAACCCTCTATAATTTTCTTATTCTTTTCTAATACATCAAAATACAGAAATTCGATTTCAACTTCGATTTCAATGAGTGCAAATATCATAAAAATTAGACATTATTAATATGTTTACTACTAGTATTTATAGGCATTTCTGTCTGTCAAAATAGATAGAGAAACCGTATTTCGTCAATTTCTCCTTTCCCTAGCCCTAAAGGGTAGGAAAAATTGCTTAATAACTTGTTTTTATTTTTTGAAAATGGGCAGTTTATAACATGAGATAAATGGCTACCTGTCCCATCATAAGATCTCGTCATTAATTTTCTCTTTCCCAACCGTAAAGGGCGGAAAATTAATAGTACACTAAAAGTTTATTTTATATTTATAGAATGGATCACTTAAAAAATGAAGGAATGCATGGAGAAGCTAAAAGTGATAAGTTTGCTTTTGCTCAATATTTGAGAAAAAATGCCACCCCAGAAGAAGCTAAACTATGGGATTACTTAAAACAACGGCCTCAAGGTTATAAATTTAGAAGACAGCATCCTTTCAATGACTATGTATTGGACTTCTATTGTCATCGAGCAAAACTATCTATTGAAATTGACGGAGGTATACACATAATGCAAGAGCAATATGATAAAGATAGAACAGCTGTCATTAGCGAATATGGTATTTCTGAAATAAGATTTACGAATACAGAGATACATCAAAACTTCAAAAAAGTAGAAGAACGCATTGTTTCTATTCTAAACACCATCACAAAAAATCACTCCTTTTAGGGTTTGGGGAAATTGATTTTGACCTAAATAGTAGATATAACTCTTAGAAATGATATAATAAGTTAAAATTTTTGCTCCCTTCAGGGTTGGGGAAAACAAAAATTTGATCATTATTATTCTCTATCTAACATATAAAATCAATATACATTTTACATTTGTTTAGAATAATTTTAGTTCTTCTCGTAACTTTTTTACAAGTCAATAGTCTTATCACAAACAACTATTAAAAAGTGTATAGATGAAAAAGTTATTATTTGTTGTTTTATTGGGGCTTATCAGCCATTTTAATTACGGTCAACAGGTTACTGGTGATTGGTATGGAAACTTAGAAGTACAACCTGGTGTGGTGCTTCCTTTAGTATTTCACATCACCGAAGCAGATGGCACCTATAGTGGTACTCTAGACAGCCCAGACCAAAAAGCGTTTGGTATTCCTGTCACTACCGTTACCTATACAGATGCAAATCTTAATATTGCTATTCCAAATATGGGAATCACGTATGAAGCTACTTTAGAAAGCGATGCGCTTGTCAAGGGTACTTTTAAACAAGGTGGACAGGTAATCCCTCTACAACTTACACGTGAAGCTATCGCCGCAGAAGCTCCTAATAGACCACAAGAGCCAACAGCTCCTTTTCCATACAAAGTAGAAGAAGTAACCTTTGAAAATAAAGCAGCTAATGCTACTTTTTCAGGAACCATCACGCTTCCTAAAGTCATTTTTAAAGGAAAAAAGAAACTTCCTGCTGTCATTTTAATATCTGGATCTGGCCCTCAAGATCGTAATGAAGAGTTACTAGGACACAAACCTTTTCTTGTTATTGCCGATTACCTGACTCGCAATGGTATTGCTGTATTGCGTTATGATGATAGAGGAACTGCGGAGTCTACAGGTGAGTTTACAGGAGCCACTAGTGCAGATTTTGCAACAGATGCACAAGCTGCTTTTGATTTTCTAAAAAACCATCCTGATATAGATGCTTCCAAAATAGGATTTGCTGGTCATAGTGAAGGCGGATTGATCGCTCCTATGGTGGCATCAGAAAATAAGGAAGTAGCATTTATCGCACTTCTCGCAGGTGTAGGACAACCAGGAGATGAGTTACTCATGGATCAGGGATATTTAATAGGGAAAGCCCAAGGTTTTGATGATGAGATGCTACGTAAAAATCGTATTGCACAAGAGGTCATGTTTAACACCGTCAAAAAACACTACGGAGATACTGAAAAAATAAAAACCGAGCTTACTACGTATTTAGACAATGCATTAGATCAAAATCCTGAGATGATCCCTGAAGGGTCTACCAAGGAAGATCTTATGAAGCGAGAAATAAACACCCTTGTCTCTGATTGGTTCCAATATCTTATCATTACAGATCCACGACCTACGTTAGAAAAAGTAACATGTCCCGTATTAGCGATTAATGGATCATTAGATTTACAAGTTCCTTCAAAGAAGAATCTTGAAAATATTGAGAATTCTGTTAAAAAAGGTGGAAATACAGATGTCACTACTGTAGAATTCCCTAATTTGAACCATCTATTCCAAACAACCACCACAGGGAGTCCTTCTGAATATGCCGTACTGGAAGAAACGTTTTCTCCAGAGGCATTAAAAGTACTGAGTGACTGGATTATAGAAAAGACTAAATAAATCAACCCATTATGTTTTCACTTTTAAGAGAAAATCTTCGTATTGCATTCGATAGTATCAAAAGTCAATTATTAAGAACCATTTTAACGGTACTTATTATTTCCTTGGGAATTTTTGCTCTTGTAGGTATACTTACATTCATAAAAGCATTTGAAAACACACTTAACAGTGATCTTGCTTCTGTAGGAAGTAATACGATTACGATACAACGTTATGAATTTACAAATCAACGTAGAGGAGAACGTAAAGTTATAAACCCTGTGATAGGTTATAGAGATGTAAAAGAGTTTGCTGAAACGTTTTCATACCCTACAGCACAAACAGCTATTTCGTTCACGGGTACTAGTATTGCAGAAGTAAAATATGAAAATGAAAAAACAGATCCAGAAGTACGTGTTGTTGGCGTTAATGAGAATTTCCTGCAAAATGCTGGTCTTAAGCTAGACAAAGGGAGAAATTTCACTCCTTTTGATATAAGCAACAATACGCGTGTCTGTGTGTTAGGAAGTGATTTTTATAAAAATCTTTTTAAAGATGATAATCCTGTTGGAAAAACAATAAGTATACGTGGCACTAAATTTAATGTCATTGCTATTCTTGAAGAAAAGGGCGCTACATTTGGAAACAATCAAGATCTAAGAGTTCTTATCCCAATACAAGTTGCTCGTACTATGTTTACGCAAGCCAACATTAACTATAGTGTGAGTGTTATGGTAGATGACCCTCAGTTTTTAGATAGTGTAGAAGAGGAAGCCATACTTAACTTTAGAAATATACGTAAATTATCACCTGTAGAGTCCAATAATTTTGGAATAGGTCGCAGTGATGACCTTGTCAATCAAATTGCAGAAATAACAGGATATTTAGGAATTGCGGCCTGGGTGATTAGCCTTATTACTATTTTTGGGTCTTGTATTGCACTTGTAAATATTATGCTCGTATCAGTTACTGAACGTACACGGGAAATAGGTGTTCGAAAAGCATTAGGCGCTAAAAAATCTACGATTGCTTATCAGTTCTTATACGAAGCTATTATCATAGGTCAACTTGGAGGGGCTTTAGGTATTGTCTTGGGGATCGGGATAGGCCTCATTATCGCATTAGCATTTGATTTAGCATTTACGATACCTTGGAATGCCATTATTGCAGCCACAACCATTACCTTTTTCATAGCCATTGTATCAGGATTATTCCCTGCTCTTAAAGCGGCTAAGCTAGACCCCATTGAGTCATTGAGGTATGAGTAGTAAAAGAGGTTTACTCTTTTATCTCTACAAAGCGTGAAAACCAAGTATACAAATCACCTTTAGTGATGACTGCTCCTTCT
Source organism: uncultured Dokdonia sp. (assembly GCA_937124495.1). Classification (GTDB taxonomy): domain Bacteria; phylum Bacteroidota; class Bacteroidia; order Flavobacteriales; family Flavobacteriaceae; genus Dokdonia. Next base: position 5,103 of record CAKZKZ010000817.1, read on the forward strand.
TGGATCAGTTTGAACTTATCCGCATTTGGTATATCACCATAGTCCTTACTAGCACTCATAAAAACAACAGCATCATCCCCTAAGTTTTGTTGTAGCCACTGGTATCCTTCTCTTGTAGTGATATCAATATTCTCTTTATTCACCTTAACAGCGATCAATGTCATCTTATCCTCTCTTAGCTCAAAAAGGTGCATTTGATTAGGAGAAATATGTTCTAAGTATTTTGCCTTTGTCAACACATTTTCCCAGACAAGATCAGAAAAGATATCGACCTCTTCTTCGGCGACGTGAGGTTTTGTCGTTTTAATTTCTTGCCATTCGTCTGCAGTAATAGACTGTGTTGCTAAGAAATTAATAAACTCTTGATGAAGTTCTTCTAGTTGTTCTTTTGTAAGTCGAGCGTATTGCATGCTATTCCTTATTTAATGTCTCTAAGTACGCTTTCGCGAAAGCGCATAAAAGATCTTTTAATTTATGCTAATTGTAAGCTATAAAAAAACCGCTTTCAATAGTTGAAAGCGGTTTTAAAATTTATGTATTCCCAATTATGCTTCGGCAAT
>CAKZKZ010000818.1 GCA_937124495.1 uncultured Dokdonia sp.
TGCGACGGATTATCATGAAGAGACTTATGATTAAAAAAGTACTATTTATAATAAATAGGATAGGTCTTTGTAGGTATAACCAAGCACCTGATAATGTCCATTTCGGAATGTTGTATTTGAATTTGCTATAGTTCCAGAGTATATATTCATCCCAAAAATGAATCCATGATATGCTTACCTGTTTTGAATACGGGAGTAAGTTATTTTTAATAAGCTCTTTATTGATAGGATCAAAACGTTGTGAGAGTTCTGCTACGGTGATGTTTTCTTTCGCTTTAAGCTCTTCATAAACACGCCATATACTCATAGATACCTGTCCATTTGCATTGATCACAGAGTCTCTTTTACGTACATATAGATCTCGTAAGTCTGCATCGGTGTCACTGGCATTATCTATAAAATAGACACAATTCTGAGCTAGGTTCATTCCTGAGAATACGGTAACAGATTTATACCCTGTGTTCTGGAAGTTAAGCATACTCCATGCTTGATAACTAACAATAGCAGGCATACCAATTAAAAAAACTTGAAGTAACATCTTTGAAAACTTCAGATGTCTGTAGCTTATTAGAAAACAAACAAGGACTAAAGGTGTGATGACAATAAACATGGGTCTTATGAGAAAAACAATAGCGATGAAGACACCTAGTAAAAGACTCTGTATATTGGGGATAGCGCCTTTCTGTTTTGGTTTAAAAAAATCAATATGAACGATATACCATAAGCAAACAACTAAAGCAAATAATGTCAATGTCTCTGTTAAAATGGCTCTTTCATAGAATATGATATGCAAGAAAAAGGATAGGCTAAGTCCATTGATTAATGCGAGAGGAATATGTTTATTGAGTTTTAAACTCGTTTTGTAAAGTAAGATGGAAGACAGTATACCTAACAGTGCTTGAATATAAACAACACTATCAAATTGTATTCCTGCGATGGTTAAAAGGAATGGGTATCCAGGTGTGCGAAGCCCGTCATATCCTTTTAAGTTGAACTCGGCTAGCCTTTCTGCTAATGGAATATAGCTTTCTGTATCATTAAAGATAGATATTTGATTACTATAACAAATGGCAATAAGTACTCGTACAAGAACACCTATTATAATTAAAAATAGTAGCGGTTTTTGTAATGCTAGCTTTTGTATTTTGCTGTACATATTTTCATATCACTAATCCATAAAAATACACGTTTTCTATGGATAAGAGTATTTTATTCATTTTTTTGTGAGGAGTGTTTATGGTATACGCTTTCGTACTTCGACGTGGCTCAGTATAAACTTCTATGTCACTATGTTTCTAGAAAGCATACCCAGAAAATATATTCTTTAAAAAAAATTACACTACCACGTTATCATATCCTTCAAAGCCTTCTGATCATACCAACTACCTCCCTGCATCACTCCTTCTGGATTTCTCAAGATGGTCATATCATCTAAAGGATTTGATGAAAGCAATAAGAGATTTGCTCTATACCCTTTTGTAACTTGACCAAATTTTGCTTGTGTATCAATATGAGTTGACACATACACGCCTGCATTATAGGTTCCCATTTTTAGTGTCTCATAAGGAGTCATTCCTATAGAAAGCATGAGATCTATCTCGTTGTGCAAAGAAACGCCCGGAGGAACCGCCGGCATAGGCGCATCAGTCCCCAACAACAATTGAACTCCTGAACGGTACATTTCTGTCACAAGTGGTTTATGGAACGTATTTGCTTTTTGAAAGAAATCTCTAGACCCTATATCACGACTTCCATACCAATCTTGTTTGTATATCTTTTGAATATACGGATGTAATTCTTTTGTTTCTGGTAACTTCATAATAGCATCAATCACTGTTGGGTCTCCCCAAGATTTTGACAATGTATTAAAAGCAGTCATGGTAGGTGCAAGCCACATTCCCATCTCGCCAGCTTGCTTAGCATAAGGAGCAATCTCTTCGGTATCGAGTTCTGAAAATTGTGTATATATCATTTCTTCGGCATGTGCAAGTGACAACTGTCTTACATCTATAGCATCTTGAAAAGTTAGATTACGTG
>CAKZKZ010000819.1 GCA_937124495.1 uncultured Dokdonia sp.
GGGGTAACCAAACTAGTGCAAGAACTCCCTGTTGTAAAGCTTTCTTCTGCGCAATTGATTCCTAGTTGAACTCCACTACTATTAAACGGAATGATTTGTACATAATAAGTAGTCGCTACATTTAGTATTCCTGGAGGGATAACGTATGTAGTGGTTGTGCTTATATCATTGATTAAGTTGTAATTTCCAGAGGTATCTCCTATGAGTATTTGATATGTTGCGGCACCACCAACTGGATTCCATTCTAAATCTGTATCTACCGAAACATCAATAGTTCCATTTAAGGGGGTAACCAAACTAGTGCAAGAACTCCCTGTTGTAAAACTTTCTTCAGAACAATTAACACTTAGTGGAATTCCTGAAAAGCTATATGGAATAATTGTTACATAATAAGTAGTAAAAGGATTCAAGTCGTTAGGAAAAAAAAAGCTAGTACCTGGAGTTAAAATATTAGCAATACTAAAATCTCCTGGAGACAAGCCAACTAATAATTCATAGTCAGCTGCGCCAGGTACAGAACTCCAACTTAAATTAGTATCGATAGGAACGTCTATTGATCCGTCAGTAGGGAGTGTTAAACTAGGACATTCAATGTCAGTTCTAAAAAACTCTTCATTACAATTGATACCTATCGGAACTCCTGAAGCATCAAGAGGTGTAATTAAAACATAGTGGTTAGTCAAGCCATTTAAATCATTGGCAAAATTATACGTGGTGTTAGGAACTATAACATCTAAAATATTATAGTTTCCAGAAAATGAACCCACCTGTAGTTGGTAATTTGCTGCTCCAGAGACGGGGTTCCAATTTAAATCAGTATCTACGGGGACATCAATAGTTCCATCTATAGGGTTTGTTAAGTTGGTACATAAACTACCCGTAGTAAAGCTCTCTTCTGCACGCCCTAGTAGATCTCCTGAAGAATTATATGGAATAATTTGAACAAAATAGGAGGTTGATATATTCAGATCAGATGGAAAATCATAGTTGGTAACATTTCCAACATCAAAATCATTGAGAACATCATAATTTCCAGCACTACTTCCTACATTAAGTTTATAGCCTGTAGCTCCAGCAACAGCATTCCAATTTAAATCGGTACTCACTGTAACATCCGTTTGCATATTAACTGGAGAAGATAATGTTGTACAGGATAGATCACCAGTAACCACAAGCTCAATACGATGGCGCTCTAAAGTTAAATCGGTAACAATCGTACTATTCACAAGTGCATAGTAAAAACCACTATCTACAAATTGCACATTATTTAAAGTCAGGGTTGCATTTGTTGCTCCAGTAATTGGAGTTCCTGGGCTAACAGCATCTGCAGCCAGATACCACTGATACGTGTTTTGACTACCACTACAATTTACAATCATAGAAACATTGTCTCCTGCATTTGAATTTTGGATATATGCAGTGTCTAGTAGAGCTTGTGGATTATCATCAAATAGAGCAACACTCGTATCATAAAATGGAAACTCATTTTCAAAATCACCAAATTGATAGGCATTGTCCTGAATCCTAAAAAATGTAAACCCACTGTTATTTGTTAAATTAGGAATAGTACCAGAAAAGTTATTATTATTTATATAAAGAGTAAAAAGATTGGTTTTACTACTCAAACTAGGAGGGAGACTTCCTGAGAAATTATTGTTATAAATTTGAATGCTTGTTAAAAGTGGTTGTGATAGTGAATTTGCAGGAAGTGTTCCTGACAATACATTGTCGTGTAACCATAAAGAACGTAGGTCAATCAAGGATCCAAAAGTATTCGGTAAGGAACCACTTAAATTATTCTCAGCTAAATCGTATGTTTGGAGGCTATTAAAAAAACCATAACTATCTGGTATTGTTCCTGAAAGTTGATTATTACTCAAATTGAATATGACAAGATTTGACAATGCATTGTTTCCATAACCAATAGGTAAAGTACCAGAGAGTTGATTGTTTTCTAAATTAAGCTGTTGTAAATTGGTGAGATTAGCAAGAGAAGAAGGAAGGGAGCCAGTGAGCTGATTATTATTTGCCCAAAATTCTAATAGGGTTGTATTATTTCCTATTTCTATAGGGATGCTTCCTGATAAATTATTGCTGAATATATATAGAAACTGAATGCTATTTAGATTTCCAAACGTATTTGGGATAACTCCTGATAAGTCATTATCTCGTAGATCTAAAAATTGAAGGTTAGATAGGTTTCCTATAGAATCAGGAATGGCTCCACTTAATTCATTACTGCCTAGACGAAGTGTCTGTAAATTAGAAAAATTTCCAATAAACGCAGGTAAGGGCCCTGTAAGATCATGACCAGAAAGAGAGAACCAGGTTAAGTTTGTGAGATTAGCAAAAGAAGCGGGTATAGGGCCGGTCATGCCTCCCGCAAATGGCCTGTTGACATTAAGGGTGGTTAGATTCGTCATAGAACCTATAGAAGTAGGTAGTATTCCTGTAACATCGGTGCGCTCTAAGGAGAAAAAGACCATTTGTGTTAATTGTGATATTTCTGGAGGCAGTTGTCCAGAAACATTAAGGTCATTCACAATATTAATGCTAAAAACACGTCCTGCAGAACATTGTACATTAGGATAAGACGTAGCGTTACAAGGATCGCAATCTGTTATATTCCAAGGTTGATTCCAGTTTGCTCCACTCAGATTATTGTATAGCGCAAGCATGGCTGGATAATCGGGGTGTCCATTTACGATTCTTTCATCTTCGTCGAGAGATTCTGTAATAGCGATAGGGTTTTCACTTGTAAAATAATTTGATGTCCAGAAAGATGCTTCTAATGAAGGGTAAAGGTCTGGTGATTTCCAACCTTGAGATAAAAAAAACGAAGCAATAATAAGGATACACTTTATGAAATTCTGCATGGAAGCTATTTTATAATAGTGTATAGAAAGAATGTTTGCAGTAATTATTCCAGGTATCGTTTGTAGTTTTAATCATTGTTGAGCTACTATAAAGTTTATATAGTACGCTTTCGCGAAAGCGTACAAAGTGTATTCATTTTTTTGAATATAGACTTCTGTCCAATGGCCATTAATATGTTAGATTACCATTGGGGGTGTAGGTAATGATGTATAGTCTTAACGTAAGACTAAAATATCTATATCCTCATATTTTGACGTTCAGGATATTGCGAATTAGCAATAATTGGGACTAATTCGAATGGTTTTTTCTAAAATGTGATGGTGTAACTCCTGTAAATTTTTTGAAGGCATTGTTAAAGGTGGTCTTAGAGCTAAAGCCAGCTTCTAAGCCAATGGAGACTAAAGTGTAGTTTGAAAATTCGGGATTATGAAGAAGTTGTTTTGCCTCAGCAATACGAAGTGAATTTATATAATCATTAAAACTTGTTTGAAGTTCGGTATTGATAATTCGGGATAAATAACTTTTACTTAACTGTAGCTTTTCAGCTAGAGAATCCAAAGAAAGAGTTGGATCTAGATACCGTTTGTCTTTTACGATAATTTCTTCAAGCTTAACAATGTGTTCGTTTTTTGAAGTTTGAACAATCGAATAACTTTTGCTTTTATTTACAAAAGTTCTAATTTTTTGACGTTGATTTAAGATCTTAATTTTATGAATTCCAATATAGCCTATAGCATAAATGACAAAAGAAGTCAATATGAAAATAGGAAGATATACTGTTTCTTCATTTTTCCAATACTTATATGTATAGATAAACCAGGGAATACATGAGAATACTAAAACGCCAAGCAATGCTTTTATCCATAATAACTCAGTAATTATAATTTTGGATCTAGAAGTGTGATTTGTGTTTTGATAATTTTTTAGCTGTATAAATAATAATAAGATGGTAAATAACAATACTGGAATATTTACAAAATCTCCATATACATCAATAAGATTGGCTAATTCTTCTTGTGCTACATCATAGTTTGCTGTGCGACCAGTGGAAAGAGCTATAATTTTATAAAGACACGTAATTCCCAAAGCAACAACAAAAGGAAGATATAAGAAGAATTCTACTCTCTTTGTCTTTCTCTCTGGATGTAGAAAATGTACTACAAAAAAATAGAGTAGAGGGGCGAGTAAAAAAAGATAAGGAATGTAAATAAGGTTAAATAGATCCCAAGAAATCGCATCGAGTTCATCGAGCGTGTATTGAAGATTTGTTAGGGTGATGCATAAAATTAATAAACCAAGATACAAGGAAGCTTTTGAGCGTCTTTTTTTATAACCAAGAATGAATACACTCGAAAAGAAGCCTTGAATAATACCCGCAAAAACTAAACTATATAAAAAATTAAATTCCAAGAATACTCATTAAGTTGTTTCGAGCAAATTTAGGAATTTTCTTTTTTGAGTTAATAAAGGGGGAGATTTAGAATGTTTTTTTGAAAGATATTATGGGTGTTGATTTTGAATTTTTGTTTTTAGATTAATTTCAAAAACAAAAAAACACCGAATAAATACTCGGTGTTTTTCGAGATACAATTAAAGAATTATATCTGAGGGTCTTTTCTTTTTCTAAAAAGCAGGCTATATTTTTTCGCGAGTTAACTCACTATTAGTACTCGCAATAGCTGGAGGATATACTTCCATAATTTCTTTTACAATTTCTTGTATACGAGCTTCACGTTTTTCTATGTTTCCAGATCTTAAAGATGCAGTTCCTTTACCTTGCCATACCAATTGTTTTTTATTTACATCTAGTAAGTCAATATATAAGATGCCTTCTATGCGTTCTGATACAGTGTTGCCATAAGCACCACCACCCCAAGGTCCAAAGCCACCCCAGCCCCAGCCGCCGAAACCACCGCCCCAGCCCCAGCCTCCTCTAAAGCCAAAGTTGTTTTGGTATACATCAACACGCTTGTTTGCTTTTGCAAAAATGCTAATAAGTACTGTTGGGTTTTGTGATTTTGTAAATCCTTTAGATGCCATCTCTGTTTCGATAGCTCTTAGAATACGTTTTTTATCAAGATCAGAAATTTCTGCTTTGTCTATGCCGGGCTTATAAAAGGCATACGTTTTGTATTCGTTAAAATTGACGGTTTGGTCATAATCTGATGCTACACGAACTGTGCTGCAAGAAGAGACTAGTAGCATGATGGCTAGTAATGGAAGTAATCGTAATGCTTTCATAAATTCTTTTTTTAAACGTTATCAAATAGACTGTCTTCTACATTATTTGGTAAAGTAACTTTCAGGTTAGGTTGCAATTCCATGGCTCTTTTTATAGCAAAAACAGCGCCTTCATTACGTGCCCAACTTCGACGTGCAATTCCATTATTAACATCCCAGAAAAGCATGGATTGTAAACGTCTTTCAGCATCATTACTACCATCAAGAACCATACCAAAGCCCCCATTTATTACTTCTCCCCAGCCGACACCTCCACCGTTATGAATACTTACCCAAGTGGCTCCTCTAAAACTATCTCCTATCACGTTTTGTATCGCCATATCTGCCGTAAAACGGCTTCCGTCATAAATATTACTGGTCTCACGATACGGAGAATCTGTTCCAGATACATCATGATGATCCCGACCTAAAATGACATATCCTATTTCGCCCTGAGCGATCGCATCATTAAACGCTTGTGCAATTTTCATACGCCCTTCTGCATCTGCATAAAGGATTCTGGCTTGTGAACCAACCACAAGCTTATTTTCTTGCGCCCCTTTAATCCACTGGATATTATCCTGCATTTGTTGCTGAATTTCCTCAGGAGCTCTTTGTGCAAGCTCTTCCAGGACTTTACAGGCAATCAAATCTGTTTTTTCTAAATCTTCAGGCTTGCCAGACGCGCATACCCATCTAAAAGGACCAAAACCATAATCAAAACACATTGGTCCCATAATATCTTGTACGTAGCTTGGGTATTTAAAATCGATACCATTTTCTGCTAATATATCGGCGCCAGCTCTAGAACTTTCTAGTAGGAAGGCATTCCCATAGTCAAAAAAGTAGGTCCCTTTTGCGGTATGTGCATTGATAGCTGCTGCATGACGTATAAGGGTGCTTTTTACGCTTTCGCGAAAGCGAACCGGATCTTCAGCCATACAGGTATTAGCTTCTTCAAAACTCATCCCTAACGGATAATATCCTCCTGCCCATGGATTGTGAAGAGAGGTTTGGTCACTCCCTATATCAATATGAATTTGATGTTTGTCAAAGGCTTCCCATACATCCACAATATTTCCTTGATACGCAATAGATACCACTTCTTTTGCGGCTTTCGCTTTGGTAACTCGGCTTACGAGTGTATTGGTGTCTGTAATCACTTCATCTACCCAACCTTGTGAGTGTCTCGTATGTACAGCTTTTGGATTTACTTCGGCACAAATAGTAATACATCCTGAGATGTTTCCAGCTTTGGGTTGTGCACCACTCATTCCTCCTAAACCAGAAGTTACAAATATGCCTCCTTTTGGTGATTTTTTTATTTTTCTAAATGCATTAAGAACAGTAATCGTAGTTCCGTGAACGATCCCTTGCGGACCAATATACATATAGCTTCCCGCTGTCATTTGTCCGTATTGGGTAACCCCTAAAGCATTAAATTTCTCCCAGTCATCGGGTTGAGAATAATTCGGAATCATCATTCCGTTGGTCACGACAACGCGAGGGGCATCTTTATGCGAAGGGAATAATCCCATAGGGTGTCCAGAATATACTGCTAATGTTTGATCGTCATTCATTTGTGCCAAGTACTGCATGGTAAGCAGATACTGCGCCCAGTTTGAGAATACACCTCCATTACCACCATAAGTGATCAACTCATGAGGATGCTGTGCTACCGCATGATCAAGGTTGTTTTGAATCATAAGCATGATGGCAGCAGCTTGCTTTGATTGTGCTGGGTACTCGCTTATAGGACGAGCATATATATCATAATCTGGTCTAAAACGGTGCATATAAATGCGTCCGTATGTATTTAATTCTTCTGTAAATTCAGGAAGTAATGTCGGGTGATGTTTTGGTTCAAAATAGCGTAAAGCATTGCGTAGTGCTAATTCTTTTTCTGAAGGAGAAAGAATTTCTTTGCGCTTTGGCGCATGGTTTACAGAAGGGTCATATGTTTTTTTAGATGGAAGTTCGTTAGGAATTCCTTGAAGTATTTGGTCTTGAAAAGTCATGTGTTAGTTTTTTTAAGTGATACAGATATTTATCAAAGTATACTTTAAAAATCAGGGGTACCTCATATTTGCCCTGTGATAGGAAGTGAAGATACATTTGCGATATGATAATACAGTAGTATCCATTCTTTTAAGACTGTGTATTGGTTTTTTTATCAAACCCGTATGGGCAATGTCTACACCCGCTTTCGCAACAATAGCCACGTTTAAGATGGTACTGCTCTGTAAAACACTTATATCCTTCGGGAGTGAGATAGTAATCTCCTTCTTCAATTGGGATCTGTTTTCTTGTGAATGACATAGCGTTTTTTAAGATGAGTACAAATATACTAAGACTGTGCTATGAATACTATTATATAGATGTTAATAGATAGGTGGATAAATACCTGAGGATACTATTTTGATTACTAAGAATATAAAGTATTTTTGCTGTATGTTTTTGGTTGTAAATAAATACCTGTTGAGAAAACGTTTTGTTGGGCTTACGTTATGGCCTTTCATTATTATGAAGCGTGCTAACTTAAAAGACGATGTCGTCTTTATGAATCATGAACGTATTCATTTACGTCAACAATTAGAAATGTTGATACTTCCTTTTTTTATTTGGTATACAATAGAATATGGTATCCGTTTACTACAGTACAGAGATCGATATAGGGCATATAGTAACATATCCTTTGAACGAGAGGCGTATCAAAATGAAAATAATCTTGACTATTTAAAAAAGAGATCTTTTTGGTCTTTTGTAAAGTATCTCTAGTAACATCAATTATAACTTAAAATATGCCTTGTAAATTAGAGTAGGTATAATTGTATGCAAGGGTGTCTTTTTATAGTTTCGTTTTCCTAATTTTGAAATTGTGATAGAAGTAACCCAAAATCAAGAGCTGCAAATTCCTGATGACATTTCATTGTCACTAAAAAGAGAAGATCTTATTCATCCAGATATTTCAGGTAATAAATACAGGAAGCTCAAATATAATATTGCTTTCGCGAAAGCAAATAATTATAAAACCCTCCTTACGTTTGGAGGTGCTTACTCAAACCATATAGCAGCGACTGCAGTAGCAGGAATGACCTATGACTTTCATACCATAGGGATTATACGAGGGGAAGAACTAGCTATTAATTTAGATAAAACCCTTGAAGAAAATAAAACCCTAGCAAAGGCTGTCAACTGTGGTATGAAGCTGAAGTTTATATCTAGAGCGTCGTATAAGCAAAAGGAGGAAGATTCTTTTTTAGTTGCCTTAAAAAAAGAATATCCAGATGCATATGTCCTTCCGGAAGGAGGTACTAATGCTCTTGCTATAAAAGGTTGTGAAGAAATACTAACTCCGTCAGATCTTTCGTTTGACTATATATGTTGTGCTGTAGGCACAGGCGGAACGATTTCTGGAATTATTAATGCTTCTAGTTCTTCTCAAAAAGTACTTGGTTTTCCTGCATTAAAAGGCGATTTTTTAAAAGCCGAAATACAGGAATTGACAACGAAGTCTCATTGGGAATTGCAGCAAGCGTATCATTTTGGAGGATATGCCAAAGTCAGCGAAGAGCTCATAGATTTTATAAATACATTTAAAAAAACATACGGTATTTTACTAGATCCGATATATACAGGTAAAATGATGTATGGCATTTTTGACCTTATTTCAAAAGGATATTTTCCGCAAAATTCACGTATTTTAGCAATTCATACAGGAGGTCTTCAAGGAGTTGAAGGAATCAATAAAAGACTAAAGAAAAAAGGACTTCAAACGATAGCTATTTAGAATATGATAAGACGTATTATACTTTTACTTTTAATTGGATTTGTTATAGGGAGTTGTGGTTCTTCAAAAAGGACAACACGTAAGGTGACTCCAAAAAAGGAACGAGAAGAGCGAGTAAACCCTCGTCCTGATAAAGAAGCTCCCGAAGAGGAAAAAGTAGTAAATCCAGTTCCTAAAACAGGTGTAGATGGATACATAGAAACCTACGTTGAAATTGCTCAAGAAGAAATGCGTCAGTACGGAATACCTGCCAGTATTACTTTAGCACAAGGGATTTTAGAATCGGGAGCTGGAAATGGAGATTTGGTGAGAAAAGCCAATAATCATTTCGGTATTAAGTGTCATGACTGGAAAGGCGCCAAAGTGTATCACGATGATGATGAAGAAGGGGAGTGTTTTAGAAAATATAGTTTGGCAAAATTTTCGTTTAGAGATCATTCGCTTTTTTTAGCGAACCGAGGAAGGTATTCAGACCTCTTTAAATTACCAAAAGATGATTATAAAGGCTGGTCAAAAGGATTGAAGGCAGCTGGCTATGCAACCGATAGAAAATATCCAGATAAATTGATCTCAATTATAGAGCGTTATAAATTATACCGTTATGATGGAGAAGTACTTGGTAAAAAAGAAAAAGATTATAAAAAAGTAAAGGATAAAAAGAATCAACATACTGTTGCAAAAGGAGAGACACTTTATCGTATTGCTAAGAAATATAAGGTGAGTGTTGAAGATCTTAAGAAGTATAACGGACTTGATGGGAACGAGATTTTTGTAGGACAAGTATTGTATGTAGAACCATTTGATAGAGGATATTAATTCATGATATATAAGAGAAGTAGTGCTTTGTTTGCAGAAGCACAACGTGTAATTCCAGGAGGAGTAAATAGTCCAGTAAGGGCTTTTAAATCTGTAGGAGGTGATCCTATTTTTGTAAAAGAAGCAAAAGGAGCATACCTATATGATGAGGATGGAAGGACATTAATAGATTATATTAATTCTTGGGGGCCTATGATATTAGGGCATGCATATCAACCCGTAGTAGATGCTGTTGTTGAAAAAGCTCAAAAGGGGACCTCTTTTGGGATGCCCACAGAGATTGAAACTGAGATTGCAAAACTCGCCATAGATATGGTGCCAGGTATTGATAAGATACGTTTTGTGAATAGTGGTACAGAAGCATGTATGAGTGCTATACGTCTTGCAAGAGGGTATACAAATAGAGAGAAAATTATAAAATTTGCAGGATGTTATCATGGACATTCTGATTCTTTTTTAATACAAGCTGGAAGTGGAGCTGTCACTTTTGGTTCTCCTAATAGCCCTGGTGTTACCAAAGGGACAGCAAAGGATACATTACTAGCCGATTATAACAATTTAGATCAAATAGAAGCGCTTTTTAAAGCAAATCCAAACAAGATCGCAGCTATTATTGTTGAGCCTGTCGCTGGAAATATGGGATGTATCCCTCCTAAAAAAGGGTTTTTAGAAGGTTTAAGAAGTATATGTGATCAATATAATACAGTACTCATTTTCGATGAAGTCATGACTGGTTTTAGGTTGGCTAAAGGTGGAGTGCAAGAACTTAAAAATGTAAGAGCAGATATTGTGACGTATGGAAAAGTGATAGGAGGGGGATTGCCTGTAGGAGCATTTGCCGCTCGTGATGAGATCATGAATCATCTGGCGCCTCTAGGGCCTGTATATCAAGCTGGAACATTGAGTGGGAATCCATTAGCCATGGCTGCAGGTCTGGCTATGCTTACGGCTATTCATAACGACGAAGCTCTTTTTACTCGCTTAGAAGAAAAAACCGCCTATCTCCATAAAGGGATTGAAACGGCATTACAAGCGCATAAAGTAACACATACTATTAATCGTATTGGTTCTATGATTTCTGTACATTTTGCGGAAGGAGAAGTGGTTGATTTTAAAACAGCTGCAGCTGGAGATAATGCAACATTTAAGAAGTTCTTTCATGGACTATTAGAAGAAGGTATTTATATTGCGCCTAGTGCTTATGAGACATGGTTTATTACAGATGCATTGACCTACGAAGATCTAGATACAACGATTAGTGCTGTTGCTAAAGTAGCAGGTACA
>CAKZKZ010000820.1 GCA_937124495.1 uncultured Dokdonia sp.
ACCATGCGATCGTTACGATTGCCTTACCCACAAGCAGAAGAAATGTTTCGAAGAATGGTGTTTAATGTGTTAGCTACTAATTATGATGATCATACTAAGAACTTTGCCTTCCGATTAAAAAAAGGACAGACATGGGAATTAACACCGGCATACGATGTTTGTTATTCTTACGACCCCACAAATACTTGGGTGAGTCAGCATACTTTAAGTATTAATGGGAAACATAAAGAAATAACGAAAGCGGATTTAATGACGATTGCTAAGGCAAATAATATTAAAAAAGCGAATGAAATCATACATAAAAGTAGTGAAGTGATAGCTAATTGGAATTGGTATGCTAAACAAGCAAACGTTGCTAATCAACTAATGAAAACTATTGAAAAAACACATTTAAAAAAGATCTAGAACTATCGTTATGGGTTTAAAAGAAAAAATAATACAATATTTTGAAGGTAAGGTAGTCCGTAAAGATCTAACCGCATTAGTAAAAGGGAGTAATCCTGTTCCTGTTTATGTTTTAGAATACTTATTAGGACAATACTGTGCCATAGATGATGATGAGATTATAACGGAAGGAATAGAAAAAGTTAAAAATATAATTAGAGATAATTATGTACACCGTTCGGATTCAGAGGTTGTAAAAGCAAAAATTAGAGATAGAGGAAGCTATAAAATTATAGATAAAATTAATGTGTCGCTTAACGATAAAGCCAATATCTATGAAGCAGAGTTTGCGAGTTTAGGATTAAAAGGTGTGCCTATTGCAGATCAAATGGTAATGGATAACCAAAAACTATTAAGTGGTGGTGGTGTTTGGTGTATTTTAAATATTGGCTATTCTCATGCAGACGATATTACCATGCGCTGGCTTATTGTAGATCTTAAGCCAATTCAAGTTTCAAACGTCAATCTAAATGAATACACAGAATTAAGAAAGGCATTTACAACAGAAGAATGGTTGGATTTATTGATGCACAGTATTGGGTTAAATCCAGAGTATTTTAATACACGTGATAAGTTTATTCAATTATCACGTTTAATTCCGCATACAGAGAACAACTATAATTTTATTGAATTAGGGCCAAAAGGAACTGGTAAATCTCATATATTTTCAGAGTTATCACCACATGGTGTTTTAGTGTCTGGTGGCGATGTGTCTAAAGCGCGGCTTTTTGTAAATAACACAGGAAACAAGATAGGCTTAGTTGGGTATTGGGATGTAGTTGCACTTGATGAATTTGAGCAGGAAAAAGGAGGCAAACGTACCGACGGTGATTTGGTTAAGATTATGCAGAACTATATGGCTAACCAAAGTTTTAACAGAGGAAAGGAAACTTATCAAGCCACAGCATCTATGGCTTTTGTAGGGAATACAAAGCATAACGTGCCTTATATGTTGAAGAACTCACATTTATTTGAATCGATTCCTGAAGGGTATTTAAAAGGCGCATTTTTAGATAGACTGCACATGTATATTCCAGGTTGGGAAGTTCGTATTTTAAAGACAGCTGTCTTCTCTTCAGAATATGGTTTTATTGTAGACTATTTAGCAGAGTTACTCCGAGAAATGCGTAAATATGATTTCTCTCCTATTATGGATAAATATGTGAAACTAGATGGATCTTTAACTACAAGAGATAAAACAGCCATTAGAAAGTCATTTTCCGGCTTAGTAAAATTAATATACCCGCATCAAGAGGTTTCTGAAAAAGAAGCATTAGAGCTTTTAAATTTTAGTATCGAAGGTCGTAAGCGTGTAAAAGATCAATTATATATCATTGATGAAACGTTTAAGAGTGAGCCTGTTGATTTTAAATATACCATCTTTTCAAATGGTGTAGAAGTTTATCCGGAAACACTGGAAAATTTAAATTACAGAGCAGAAGTTGAGGTTCAAGAAGAATTAGAAGTAGAAACTCTCGAAAATAAAGCTAAAACACCCATACTCAATCTTGAACCCCATGAAACAGATATAAAAGACAATCAAACCGGAATATCCTATAAAAAACTTTTTGCAAACTACCTGAAAGGAGCAACCCATATTACTTTACAGGACCCTTACATCCGAATGTATTATCAATTCAATAATCTACTAGAATTTTGTGTAATGCTAGCTAATATCAAAGACCCTGATCGAGAAATAAACTTAGAAGTGGTTACCTGGAATAATGAGGAATTTATAAGTGATTCGATTGTTTTATTTGAAGAGTTAATTCCATCTGTACAAGAATTGGGAATTACACTAACATATAAAATGGAACAACACCATGACCGATTTATAGCATCTGATAATGGTTGGAAAATAAACTTAGGCAGAGGTTTGGATATCTTCGAAAAAATTGAGGGGCGGTTTAATGTTGCAGAAATAGAGCAAAATCGAAGAAAGTGTAAGGAATGTCATATAACATATTTAAAAATTTAAATATGGATAAAGCACTAGTAATCGGCAATGTTTATGAAAACATCAAATGTGAAAGCTTTAAAGACAAAAGAACCGGTAGAATCCGCGTTCGCCCGCTACCCGGTCAAGGTTTTCCGACAAATCTATTTATTGAATGTAGCAGTACGGAACGAAATGCACATGTTACAGGAACTAAATTTAGAACAGAGAATGTTAAAATATGCGCAAAACCTAACGGTCGAATATACTTGAGAGCAAAAGACCATATGATTTACAAAATTCTTTGATAACCTAAACTAAAATTATTAAAAGCGTATGTTGGTTTGTATATTTAGTACAAACAAAGGTCGATATACATGATTAATGTTTTGATTAAACTGAATGTAACTTCTTTATTAATAATAAACTTGAGGTTAAGTTTGATTCTCTTGAACCTAAAGAATATCTAATAGTACTTTTAATGAGGCTAATTTAATTTTATTGGGTAAGCCAGTTCAATCTTCATAGAACAACGAAAGAAATGATGATTTTTCTTGGTTGATCATGTTTATCAAATAGTCTTTAAAATGGTTTGAAATTCAAATGGAAGTCTTAACAGTGTTTCTTCTTTGATATAAGAAGGAATACCTCCATAATATGCGGCAGCGATACCTCCAGCCATACAAGCAACGGTATCGGTATCTCCTCCTATTGATACTGCGAGTCTAATACAGCTTTCATAATCGTAGCTTTGCAGAAAACAGGAAATAGCTCTTGGAACAGTTGTTTGACAAATAACTTCTATGTTTTTTTTAGCTCTAATTTCATCAAAATCTATACTTAGATCATAATTCATTTCATTTAACACATAGTGAGATATATCTTCTTTGCTCTCACCATTTTTTGCCTTAAAAATTGATATTGCGATTGCGGCAGCACCTTTTAACGCTTCAGAATGATTATGAGAAGGTGTCGTTACTAGTTGGATTACCCGATGTATCTCCGCTTCAGTTTTACAAAAAGCGCCTATGGCACTTACGCGCATTGCAGCGCCATTTCCAAAACTTTCGCTTTTATAACCGTTGGGTTGTTGTGCCCAGTTAAAAAAATTCGGGCCAAATCCACTATTTGGATATTTTTTGGTGTATACTTTTAGGTAGTCTTCACAATTTTCGATATCATCTTTTTGTAAACAATCCAACACAGCAATAGTAAGCACAGTATCGTCTGTATATTTTGAAAATTCATTAAATAAGGTAAAGTTATCAGGAATGCTGTGAGTAAACTCGTAACAAGAACCTATAACATCTCCTGCGATGGCCCCTAAAATTATATCCATTTTGTTATACATTAAATCCCTATCAATGAATTAATAAATTCTTCTGATCCATCACTCCTTAAATAAACAATTTCTATTTGAAACCCCATTGACTTAATTACTCTTAAATTACCTATCCAGGCATCAAAAACCTCAGTATCAATTTTATCTGTGCATAAAATGATCTTTTTATTTTTAGGGTAACATGTGCCCAAAACTTGCTGTACTAATTTTTTAAGGACTTCATCTAAACCTACCATTTGACTTCTTTTAAGCTTCGTTCCAAATATTGGTTTATGACAACTGAAGAACATAGCTATCTCGTAACATGAACCTTTTGAATCGCTTGGAAATAAATTCATATTAGTACTTGTTCCCATTCCTTCCAGCATTTCATCGAAACTAAAAGTAGTATTCTCACGAAAATCCATAAGCAAATCACGCTGTCCGAATCTCCTTAGTACGTTTAATAAATTTAACGTTAAATCTTTCATATTATACGCTTTTTAACTGTTGGTATTATAGGCGTTTAAAATAATAATAATAAATTAAAGCTAAAACATCGTTTTGATTTTACGTTACGGGATTCTGTAAAATGAAAGTTATTTTAGGTAATTACATACAAGAAATATCCTTAAAAGCATAAAAATGAACCTTAGCTTTCATTTTTTTTAGAAAGCTACATTTTTTAACGAGGTATTTTACGAAAAATTAGTGGCATTGTATTGCCACTAATTTTAGTTGTTTATTCCTTAATCAAATTTTGTGTTCAAACGTGAATAATTAGCGAGGTTAAATATGTTTGGAATTGATGTGCTTTTTTTCTTTAAAAGCCTAATAAGCATCAAAATTCATAAATGGCTATTTTGTTATTATTTACCGGTTTAATGATTCTATTTTGTATCACCATAGCGGATACTTGTTTTATAGAGCCAAATTCGAAAACTTCGAATTCTGGCTTATATAAAAGCTTATAATCTAACCAAAACTTGTAGCTCGGTGTTTTGGGTAATGTGTTTTTATAATTTATAGGCCAAGGGAGATTAATTTTAATTAACATTTCGGGATATTGATTCCAAATGTGACGAATTAAATTTAAAATATACTCTGAATTTTCCAACTCTCCATGATGATGCTCAATTTCCAAAACATCTCCTTCAATTGTTTTACCATTTTCCAATTGAAACGTTATCCCTCTCGATTTTTTCAAATAAATATTACAGCATGCTGAAAGGGGTAATATTTCTACTTTAGACTTTTTACTTAAAAAATCCAAAACGTAATGTGGTTTATCTTTCTCGCTAGGAATATGATGCTTTAATTCTGAAAATATTCCTTCTAATTTTTTGTTATTTAAAGCCTTTTCATTCTGAAAGTTGTCATATGAACGATAAATACGATTATAAGAATAGTTACTTTGGAATGTATGTTCTCTATCTAGTTTCTTCAATAATTCCCATCGCTTATGACCCATTGCATTTGCAACTAGATCTTGAGCCTCTCTTAAATTGATTTCTGTATTGTTACTTTTCAGATAAACTTTAATTCTTCGTTTTATCCTATCGGAAATTAATGTTTGGTCTCCCTTTGTGCTTATACTCATTGTAGATTTCGTTTTAAACTAGCTATTATTAAACAATTAAATTATACAATTGTATAATTTCACTGTAGGTTACCTTGGGATCTTAAAGCTAGTTCAATCCGAGCGTCAGTATACGCATTAATGCAAAAATAAATATTTTTTTTCGAATGAGTACAATCCTGTTTTAAGGTCTTATATACCCGTTTTGGTTACGCCCTTATTTTTGGTTTGCCCCACCATTAGTTTTGTACATAATCTTAAATTGATCTTCCTTTGTAATTTTCTGTACTTCTGCTGGTAAGTTCAATAAACCCTTTTAAAGAATATTTTCGATCTATTTGAGAACCTTTCAAGCGTACTCCGTCTGTATCTATAAAGCTTATTCCTCTGCCCTTATTCACTTTAATTCCAAGGGATTTTAAATAGCTAATAGCTTCCTCTGTAGTGTTTGATTTCCGAATGGATAATTCAATTTTATCTTTCATTGAATTAATTCGTTTATCATTTGATACAAATTTTTCCTTCTTTTTATACTTCTCTAATACACGCTCTACCTTTCTAAGCTGATACTTATTCTCCATATCTCGGCAAAAATCCATGTTTTTATAGTTAGTAAATGCATTATCTACTGCGGTATGATCTGGTTTTATTCTAGAGGCAACAATATGAATATGCTGTTTTGTTGTATGCTCTTCATGAATGTAAACTATGTATGGGTTTTCATGAAACCCAATCTTAACTGCGTATTGTTTAGAAATATCTATCCAATCTTGTGTTGTTAATCTTCCTATATCCTCTGGCGCAATTCGTATTTTAATATGAAAACTTTGCTTACTACAACGATCATTTAAAGCGTTATTCTGTTGCATTTGAGCATAAACCTCATGGCTTGTTCCTAAACATAAATTAGCGTCTAACACCTGACCTCCTCTTTCACAATAGCTCAACGCACTGAGTAAATGTTGAATTGATTGAAGTTTCGCTATCATTTTAAGCTCTTTATTTGATTATTCAATTCTTGAATTTTCATCTCTTTCTCGTGCTTCGTTTTAAGCAACATATAGTCCTTAAACACGTTCTGATCATTCTGTTCAATTCGTTGATATAATTCTAAAAATCTATTGCTTTTTCTACCCTTTTCATATTCCTTTAAAAAAAGATAATCCATCATTATTCTATGACTCTGTAGTTCAATAGCAGCTCTTTTTGAATTCACTATCTCGGGAGATACATATTTAAAACCATACCAGAAAATGAAAACCAAAGACACCAAAATAAAAAGGAATCTAGTATTTAAAGGAGAGTCCTTTCCAAATAACATATATTGTTTAGTGGGTGTTTTAATTCTATCAATGGTCGAAATTAACTTTTCATGATCTGTCGAAAGATAATGTATAATGGCATCAAGCTTTTCTGCAAGCTTTTCTATGAATTCGTCTTGATTATCCTTAACATTAGATTGCAACTTATTAAGTATATCAGTGTTACTATCTACTAACTTTTGCATCAAATTATAAACGGCGTCAATATCATTATTTTCCATAGCTTATAGTTTGGATTTAATTTCTAGAATATCATTTGTTAGGGTTGCTATTTGATTTAAAACCTTTCTTTGATCCGCGATAGAAAATGCTACACCTGAATTTAATTTACGCGCAACCTGATTCAAATTCACTCCAACTTTAATTAATTCAGAAGAGAATTTTTTAGTGTCTAAGTTAACCGGCGTTGAAACAAAAATTGGCTTTCCCAACTTCTCCAACACACAGTTTCTTACAAAAAAAGAAGGTCGAATTTGCAAAAGTTTACATTGGTTAAAAAGCACATCTTTATCAGCAGCGTCTATGTAAAACACTACTCGTTTTTTATTATTTGAATTCATAATTTTTATCGTTTTTCTCTATGCGCGCTTTTGTGCAAATAGAGCCAGGCGGATAGCGTGTGCACGAAGTGTGCACGATATCCACGACTGGCTCTTACTCAAGCGTTACAATTAGTGTTTAACAAGCCATTCATTTAGATCCTTGCAACCTGTATAAAAAGAGCACATATCTTTTACATTATGATGGATGCTTTTAATGAACTCCGAAGCGCTTTTACCTGTTTGATCGTTATCTAACCATAACTCCACTAGGTCGTAATTCGCTAATTTGTTCCCTAGCTTTTTTATCATAGCAGTTGAATTAGAAATAATAAAGTCGCAATTGAATTGATCGGGAAAAATCACTCTGTGAGATAGAAAATCCATAAAGCCCTCAAAAATTAATACGGTATCATTTTCATTGTAGATAGTTGTAATATCTTTTGGTGAATAAGCATTTTTAAAAAACCTATTTCTCAATTCCCATCCTTCAGAGTTATTCTTGAATCCAATTGCATAATAGTTTTTGAAACCATTTAAGTAGTGCACTTCTCTGCAAAATTTTTGATACAAGTACCTCGGGATTTTTCGTTCCTCTAAATACTTTAAAAGCGCCTCTTTGGTAATAGGTGCAACACTGGTTATCTTCATGCTACTTTTATTACTAACACTAGTATTCGCTTGCTGATGAAAAGAAAAATAGTTCTGGTTAAAATTTAAATATTCCAAAGCCTCAAGCAAAGAGATCTTTTTAAGGGTCATCACTAAATCTAAAACAGTGCCGCCTTTATCCGCTCCGAAATCATACCATAAATTCAATTGTTTATCAACTTTAAGTGATGGTGTTTTCTCATCTCTTAAAAAGGAGAAGTAAAATGCTTTGTGATCGTTTTCTCTTTTAGGAAATATGCCTTCTTGGCCTAAAACACTTGTTATTAAAATTTTCTTTGCGCTTTTACAATCTAGTTTTTCTTTTTTCATAGGGATTTGATTTAAAATTTTGTGGAATTGTGGAGAAAACGTGTTAATCATCTAAATTTCAAATAGTTATTCCTCAACAACATCTCCACAAACTCCACATTTTTTAGTTATTAATTTTGACTTACTTCAACAACTATTTTTTTGTTGAAGGTTTGTTGAGGGTTTGTTGAGGGTTTTAAATATTGATAATCAAGTAGTTAATCTACATACTCAACAAATCACCATAATATTCTTGAAGTAATTCTTTAGAGACCGTATAAAATCGACCTGTTTTCTTTTTAGGGATTAGAGTACCGTCAGTTAACATTTGAATACGTGTATAACTTAAATTGTTTGATGCAGGTGTTAATTTCCAAAGCGTTTTGTAGATATACTTTAGTCTTGATTGATCTGCGTTTACATATCTTGATTTACCAAGTATAGATTTCAAATCCGTAGGACAAAACTGAAAATTATTCAAGTCCATTGATTCGATAATGTCAAAGATTAAATTTGCTAATTCCACCTCCAAACCATCTCTGCTATGGCTTATTACCCTGTTTAATGCTTCCGTACGCAACTCCATTGGGCTAAACCACATTCTAGACACCTTTTTGGTCGTATATTGTCTATTTTGCAAGAAATATAAAAAGGCCGGTATTTCGACTTCCAGTTTCTTTAAAAAATCTACATCATCAGATTCCAATACTTGAATCTTTCGAACCCAATACCTTGTTTCTCCTGGATCAATTTTTGTAAATGTTCTTTCATGGTTGCTAAGAAGAATTATCTTGCCAAAGAATTCGGTCTCTTGCTTATCAAAACCTTTAGATTCAATTTTATATATTTTGGCAGTAGAAGCATTTTTAATTTTTTCCTGATCTTCTTTTCTTTCAAATAATACTTCATCTACTCCAATTATCAGGCGAGATAACCAATCTGAATTAAACTGAGATCTAAAATCCTCCGTTTTATTTATAGTCATATTACTTCCATAAATTGCCTTAAGCCAGTTCAAAAAAGTAGTTTTCCCGGTATTTCTCTCTTTTGAAACCAAACACAATACAGGCAACATTTGTGTAGGCTTTTCATACAATAGTTTAAGGTAATCCAAACCATAGTCAAAATGTTCTTCAAAAATATGTTCCAATAGGATCATGGTGTTTTTAATTTCACCCTTTATCGGCTTATGTTTTAACTCGTGGTATGTGTTATAAAAATTATGAAATACTTGACTATAATTTGTATGCGAGGGTATGCAACAGAAACCATAATATTTAGGTACTGTATCAATAAATTTTTTGGGGTTATCTGCGATAATAAACCTCTCTCTAATTGGTATTAGTTTTTCAATGAAGTCTCCAGATATTAAAGGTATTTTAACCTGAATATAATAGCCATTACCTATTCTTTTGTACATCGATTTTTTATCATTCATAGTGAATTATATGTAGATAAATCGTACTTTGAAAACGATTTAATGTTAGAACTTAAATTGAGCTAAAATCATAGTGTTGCAACCACTATGATTTTTTATTTTTATAAATATGATTATTTACAAAATGATCAAGCTCTTTGTCGGTAAGAAAAGGTTTGCCTAATAACCACTCTTCAATTTTTACCCTATCAAAAAATAGAGCTCCTTTTGTGGGCTTAGAAAATGGAATCAAGCGCAAAGAGGTTAGTCGATATATGTTTTTATCGCTCCACCCGGTGTAGGCCATTAGATCCTTTAAATTGAATACTCTTTTGTTTGCCAATAAAGTGTCTTTGAAAATCAAGCTTAGATCTTCAATTGAAATGTTTTGTTTACTCATTACTAAAAATTTATAAGATTAATAATTGAAGTAAACGACGTCGTTTAATTTTTGAATTCGAAAGGGAAAGTAGATTTTGTTCTATTGGGTACACACTAAAACGATTAAAACTAATCGTTTTCTTTGATAATGTGCTTGATTAAATCGTTAATGTGTGAAAGATTGTCTTGGAAATTGATATCATTATTTCTTGCGCTTCGGCTTTTCTTCGCGTTATTAAATGACTCTATTTTGATTAAAGTCCCCTTATTTGACAAGAATAGTTCTTTTCGAAAAACTAAATCTGGCTTAAAATGATTTGATAGCCTTTTAAAAATTTTAAAAATCTCATTTAATTGACCTAAAGTTATATTCCACTGTACTTTATGATTATGTCCAAAGTCTTCAGTAAAAACCGCCTCAAATGACTCAAATGAGGTATTCTCATTTATAAATTCAGTTTCAAAAAACCGAGAGTAAATTTTATGAAGTTGTTCATCTGTAAAAGTAAATCCTAAATTATTATAAGGTTGCTCTCTCCTTTTTAAAACAGATGGTTTTTGAATATAGTGATCACTGATATCAACTCGTCTGTTTTTTAAAATGGCCATAAATAGCCCCAGAATAAATATACTTAGTATTAGGTAGACTATTATTACCCATATTACTACCGTAGTACTATTCCAATAATGATTAATTATCTTATATGCTGCAAAACCAAGAATAAATAAATAACCTAAGTAATACACCTTAAAAACTGTACTACTAGAACTAAGTTTTTTCCTTTTGAAAAGCCTTAAGTCTACCTCGATAGACATTCTTACAATAAATACTAAAAGCTTTTTAAAATATAATTTCCACATCATGATGCATTTCTTTTACTAACTTAGTACCTATTGGAACTAAATATAGAGGAAATGTTTGACCCATGTTCAACCCATACCAAATAAAAAAGCCTCTCGATTTCTCGAAAGGCTTGTCTTTACTGTTGTGGTCCCACCTGGGCTCGAACCAGGGACCACCTGATTATGAGTCAGGTGCTCTAACCAACTGAGCTATAGGA
>CAKZKZ010000821.1 GCA_937124495.1 uncultured Dokdonia sp.
AGTCAATAAACATAAGTAAATTAAAGATCTCATTACTATACTGTTAATTATTTGATAAATAAGAACTTAGTGGGATGATATTTTAAACTTAATCAAAAAAAAAAGTTTATTTTTTATAAAATAAAATGTAACTTAGAGTTTCATTATTAACAATATACACCCTCTATATATATGCAGGATCAATTATTTAATATCCTTGATAAGTTATTAATTACTAATAAAATTAGACTTAATAAAGAAGAGTTGAAACTTCAATTATTGAGTCATCCTTCATATCCAAGTTTACATGCGTTGACCGGAGTTCTTAAACACTTTGGAGTTCCGAATCTTGCGCTACAAGTTCCTACAGATCAAGACACTTTAGATCAATTACCTCCTACTTTTATAGCAAATGTAAAAGGAGATAAAGGAATGTATTTGGGACTTATTGAGAAAAAAAATAATACCATAAATGTATTTACTGATCGCAAACAGGTAGAAAATATATCTAACGCTGACTTCTTTGAGAGTTGGGATGGTATTATTGTAGCTGTAGAGAAAGATGAGACTATTAAAGAAGAGAAGGCTACGAATAGTTCTAAAATATGGCAATGGGCTCTTATTATTATAGGATTAGGCGTAGGTATCGCATTACTCAATAATACCTTAGTTTTTGAAGGTATTCATTACTTTTTAAGTTCTATTGGGTTGATTTTAGGCGTGCTCATTGTTGGTCATTCTTTAGGAATAGAGTCTAGTAGCACTGCGAGTATTTGTAATCTTTCAGAAAAAACAAGTTGTGATGCTGTTTTGAATTCTAAAGGGGCCAAAATAGGTGGTGTATTAACATTAAGTGATGCAAGTATTATAGCCTTTGCTGGTTATGCATTAGTGTACTGTTTTGCTTTGTTAAGCGGTATTGATATTAGTGGTATTATATCGGGATTATCCTTATTAGCCATTCCATTTGTATTGTACTCTATATATTATCAAGGAAGTGTTTTAAAGAAATGGTGCCCATTATGTTTGGGTATTGCAGGCGTCCTTATCCTTCAAAGCATTACCGTTTTTATAACAGGGAATGCTACTGCTTTTTTATCTATTAGTATAGAAGAAGTTGTCCTATACATCATAGCTATGTTAATTATTGTAAGTATATGGTTTATGATCAAGCCATTATTACACAAAAAAGTAGCTTTAGATAAGTTAAAAATAGAGAGTAATAAATTCAAAAGAAACTTCTCAATATTCAATACATTACTACAAGAAAATGATAGCGTTGTAAATGATCTTCAGTTACCTAATGAAATTGTATTAGGAAATAGAGATTCATCTCTAGAAGTCGTGCTGGTTACAAGTCCACAATGTTATTATTGTAAGCAAGCACATACAGATATCGAGAATATTTTAAAACAATCTAGTAATCATATTAAAGTCATTGTTCGCTTTAATGTAAATGTAGAAGATACAGAAGGAGAAGGATACCAAGTAACATCTCGTTTATTACATGCGTATAATACGCAAGGTGAGCTTGCTTGTATAAAGATGATGCATGAAGTATATAAAGATAATGCTGATTTAAAACAATGGTTAAAACGACAAAGTGATATAGATGCAAGTTATCTTGATGTCTTAACTGCTCAAAAAGAATGGTGTACAAAAAATAACATCAATTTCACGCCTGCTTTATACATACAAGGGAATCAATACCCTAGAGAGTATGATAGAAATGATTTATCATTATTTATAGAAGATCTTTTAGAATTACAAAACCAACCTACAGAGGTTACAGAGGATGGTTCATTGATGCCATCATAAATAATTATATATAAAGACAACGTATTGGATGTCTCTAAATAGTCCAATCCATAAAAAATTTAAAACACGATTTAATTTTCAATAAAATATTTTGTTAATCCCTATAATACAAACGCATAGAGAGATCTTATGGATCTTTACATGTTCAGAATTATTAACTTAATATTATTCTTATGAAAAAATTAATGAATTTTAAAGTAGCTAAGACTTTAGCTCTTACTCAACAAAGAGAAATTCAAGAGGGGTATCTCCAACATCTCATCCAGACCAGTACCGCAAATAGCTTTTCGTCAATCAGATAATGAATATCCAACAAAACACATATGCTGTTTTGGTAACTATGATGTAGAATAGAATCACTTTTATTCTATTTCAAACAAAGTATCATATATGTCTAAATATGCACGAGATCTATTTTAATAGTTTTCATCGTATATACATATAAACCAAATGAATAAGGATACCAAATCTTGTATTCTTATATAGAATATTCTGTTAATCCCTATAATACAAACGCATAGACATGACCCTGAGTGTCTTTAAATGTTCAGGCTAATTAATTTAATATTTGTATTATGAAGAAATTAATGAATCTTAAAGGAGCACAAACACTGAACACTGTAGCTCAAAAAACAATTAATGGAGGAGCTTCTGGAGCTTGTCGTAGTTGTTCTGGAAGACCTCAAGGATCAAAATGCTATGGAGGACCAAATTGCCACTGTATAGGACAATGTGATGGTAGTAGTCCTGATTGCAATCTCTGGTAATACATCTTATCCCTTTCTTTAAGGGTAACAATCTATTTTATTTTATATAGACGCATAACTTCAAGGCCATAGCTGCCTTGCATAGTATGGACAGCCATTTTTCAATGTCTTGAAATAATCGGTTGTAGTCACACAAAAAAATCAAAAATCATGAAGAAATTAATAAACCTTAAAGGTGCGGTAACATTAAACAAATCGCAACAAAAAGAAGTTGATGGAGGGCTTAGACCACTTTTACAATGTAATGGTAATTGTGTCGGAAGGCCTACTGGATCTCAATGCTTCCACCTAGGACACTGTGGATGTGAAGGAAGATGTTCAAGTGGTACATGCATACCTTTTTAGAATAGTGCTATGACAATATATAAGAGGTTTTAAATAGTGTACCCTCTTAGAAAAATAAAGATTGTACAGACATTATCCTGAATGTCTTTAAATAGTCAGGCTTATTAACTTAATCATTAAAATTATGAAAAAATTAATGAATCTTAAAGGTGCTGTAACATTAAACAAAGCACAGCAAAAAGAAGTAAATGGCGGAGCAAAACTATGTAACGGTAATTGCGCTGGAAGACCTAATGGAGCTCGGTGCTATTATCAAGGACATTGTTCTTGCCCTGGAGAATGTTCTAGTTTTCAAGGCTGTATACCTTACTAGAATAGTGCCATGATACTATATAAGAGGTTTCAAAATAATGTGCCCTCTTAAAAATAAAAATCATATAGACAGCGTCCTGAATGTCTCTAAATGATCAGGTTTATTAACCAATAAAATGAAAATCATGAAAAAATTAATGAATCTTAAAGGTGCGATAACATTAAACAAAGCACAACAAAAGGAAGTAAATGGTGGAGGAAAACTATGTAACGGTAGTTGCGCAGGAAGGCCACACGGATCTAAATGTTATTATCAAGGTCACTGTTCCTGCCCTGGCTCTTGCTTGAGTGGAGGATGTATTCCTTGGTAGGATATACTAAATAACATTCATACTTAGAACATATCCATCTAAGTATGAATGTTACTTTATAATAATTATACAGTTGTTAAACAAGCTCATACGGGGTAACAAAAAATATATTTCTACTCTTTTAGAAAACACATTACAGACATCATCCTGAATGTCTTTAAATAGTCAGGCATATTAACTTAATTTTCTATTATTATGAAAAAACTAATGAACCTAAAAGGTGCTCAAGTAGTAAGCGTTAGTGCACAAAAAGAAGTAAATGGAGGTCGTAGACCTGGTGGTTGTCAAGTGGGTTGCGCAGGAAAAAATCTAGGAGATTCTTGCTTTCATTCTGCAGGTTGTAGTTGTCCAGGGGATTGTACTAATTCTGGATGTACTCCTTGGTAGAAAGTAACATGTAACATTCAAACTTAGTTAATCATAACTAAGTTTGAATGTTATTCTGTATTAATACGCTATCAGCGCTTTTAAAGTATCTTCTAAACGCTTTCGCGAAAGGTATTGTTCCTCTAATTGCTCTGCAAAAGGTATGGGAGTATCTAAACTTGTCACACGACGTATAGGCGCATCTAAAGATTCAAAGCATGCTTCAGAAATCATCGCAGAAATATCAGACATCACACTTCCAAAACCTGAATCTTCTGTAAGTAATAGTACTTTTCCTGTTTTTTTAACAGAGGTAAAGATTGCTTCTCTATCCAAAGGTTGTAATGTTCTTAAATCAATCAGATCAGCAGACACTTCCGTATTATTTTCTAAGGTTTCTAAAGCCCAATGTACTCCAGCTCCATACGTAATAATGGTCACATCTTCTCCTTCTTTTAAAGAAACTGCTTTCCCTATAGGTAATGTAAAATAATCTGTGGGTACTTCTTGACGTATCCGTCTATACAATGCTTTATGCTCAAAAAATAATACAGGATTAGGATCTTCTATAGCGGCTGCAAGTAATCCTTTGGCATCAGAAGGAAATGCTGGATACACTACTTTCAGCCCTGGTGTATGTGTGAACCAGGCTTCGTTGGTTTGTGAATGAAAAGGCCCAGCTGCAACACCTGCCCCACAAGGCATACGCACAACGACATCAGCGGGCTGTGACCAACGATAATGTGATTTTGCTAGATAGTTTACAATAGGATTAAATCCAGAAGTAGCAAAATCTGCAAACTGCATTTCCATTACTGCTTTCTTACCATTAATAGCAAGTCCCATTGCTGCTTCTACAATCGCGCTTTCACAAATAGGTGTATTACGCACACGTTCTTTTCCAAAGGCTTCTACAAAACCATCAGTGATTTTAAAAACACCTCCATACTCTGCGATATCTTGCCCCATAATCACAAGATCATCATTGCGCTCCATGGACTGTTTAAGTCCGTCAGAAATCGCATCTATTAGACGCCTTTCTTCTGTTTTCTCATTAGGAGGTGTATCTTGATAAGTATAAGGAGCATACACATCAGATAACTCCGTTTCTAGATCAGGAATAATTGCTTCTTCATTATAAGCAATATCAAGATTCTTATTGATGTTTTCTTTTATTTTAGAAGCCATCTCTTCATGCATTTCTTCGGTGAGAAGACCAAGTTCTAATAGATACTTCTTATAATTATCTAAAGGATCTTTTTTAGCCCAGGTTTCCATGAGTTCTTCTGGAACATATTTTGTTCCACTCGCCTCTTCATGACCTCGCATTCTAAAAGTTTTAAACTCTACTAATACTGGCCGCGGATTTTGACGCATGTCTTCTACAAGCGTATTTATTTTAGTATATACCTCTAGTATATTATTACCATCTATGATATGGCTTTCCATACCGTAACCTAACGCTCTATCGGCTAAGTTTTCACAATTATATTGTTCTGTTGTAGGTGTTGAAAGTCCGTACCCATTATTTTCTATACAGAACAAAACGGGTAATTGCCATACAGAAGCAACATTAAGTGCCTCATGAAAATCACCTTCACTTGTCCCTCCTTCTCCTGTAAAAACAGCAGTTACTGCTTTTTCATTTCGCAGTTTATGTGCTAGAGCAATCCCATCAGCTACGCCCAGTTGTGGACCTAAATGCGAAATCATCCCTACAATATTATATTCTTGCGTTCCAAAATGAAAACTACGGTCGCGTCCTTTGGTAAAACCACTCGCTTTTCCTTGCCATTGTGCAAAAAGACGGTATAAAGGAATTTCGCGTGTCGTAAAAACACCAAGGTTACGGTGCATGGGTAATATATATTCTTCCCGCTGCATGGCTGTTGTAACCCCTACAGATATGGCTTCTTGTCCAATACCTGCAAACCATTTTGAAATTTTACCTTGTCTTAGTAAAATAAGCATCTTCTCCTCTATTAATCTAGGAGTAAGCATTGCTTTATACAATTGTAAAAGCATCTCATCGCTTACTGATGTACGATCGTATATAAAAGGTATTATAGCATCTATTTTAGTCGTCATTTAGTATGTCTTCTGTTATAACAAATGTAAGGTATTCTTGTAACGTAAACGATATCGTAATTTTAGAAAAATCACAATAAATATACATATCCTAAAAAAATAATATACTTCATACTATATCTACAAACGGGATTTAGAAAAATCATATTTTGTATTCAGATCTACACGTGAAAAATAATATAACTTTAACGTTTTACCGCTTATTTAAGAACACATTACATTTTCAAATTAATTAACTTTACGAGAAAAGATAATGTCGATAATTACACATCTTATACGATCCTTGGTAGTCTTAACATTATTTTTAGTATTCTCTTCTGTTTATAGTCAGCAAAGCAATTTTATTGAAGGTCGATTATTAGATTCTAAAGATGAGACTCCTATTTCTTTTGCTACCATACGAGTGAAGAATAAATCAAAAGGGTTGATTTCCAATATGGATGGAGGGTTTAAGGTCCCTGATAAACTTAAAGAACTCGGAGATACTATAGTCATTTCATCTATCGGATATACTTCAAAAGAAATCATATTATCTCAACTTGATAAAGAAAAAGTCAACATTATAAAGCTTGTAGCTAAAATAGAAGCTCTTGGCACCGTTACTATTGTAGGTTCTAAAAAGAAAAGAAAAAAGAAGCTTACAGCCAGAGACATCATCCGTAAAGCTATGGAGCAAATCCCTGACAACTATCCATTTGATCCATTTTCTTATGTAGGATATTATAGAGACTATCAAATCAAAGAAAAAGAATATGTAAATCTCAATGAAGCCATTATGGGAGTTTCAGACCCTGGCTTTGGATATCAAGATAAAAAATATACGAACATAAAATTATACACCTATAAAAGAAACGCTGATTTTCGTACAGATACCATCGCTGCAAGACCCTACGACTATGTTAACAATAATAAAGTCATCCCAAATGCAACTTTAGATGGTCAAGGAGGTAATGAATACACCATACTTCGATTACACGATGCTATACGTAATTACAACATTAACAGCTATGACTTTATTAATCGTTTTGATAGAGATATCATCAAAAATCATAGACTTAACCAACTTCCAGAAACTTCAATAAATGATACTACACTTTATGTAATCAAGATGGTCGAATCTCAAGAAAATTATAAAGCAATAGGAACGATTTATATAAGTAAAGGTGATTTCAAAATATACAAAATGGAATATGCTGTATTTGATACTACTGCACCCATAAAAGAAATTGATATAACTCAACGTCTCTATGGGTCTGAAAAGGTAGATAAAGTCAAAAACAAAAAAATATTATACGAAATCATTGTAGAATATCAGCCTGATGATGATAAAATGTATCCCAATTACATTTCATTTAATAACTCTTTTGATGTTACACATCCTCCTAAATTCAAGCTTATTGGTGCCATTGCTTATATGGCTAAAAAAAGATTTGAAGTTACTTTTAATAATGAACCTCTTCGTAAGGATGCACTCAGAAAAAACAATTACAAACTAACGTATAAAAACGAAAAAATCAATATTGATAGTATTACCATAAGGAAAAATACGGTGTTCTTATACCCTAAAGATCCTGAGCTTGTTTTTTTTGAAAAAATAACGGCATCCAAAGAATCTGATGAAAACGACCTCTCTATTCAAGTAAAAAAAATTGAAGATGTGGACGGTAACATCGTCAATAAACAAGAGTCATCTACCTATTATCAATATCGAGAGTTTTTTGTGCAAGAACTTAGATTACACGAAAAGTTACTTTCTGATACAGGATATATGTCAAAGAACAGGCCTATTTTTCTAAATCAACCTATCAACGCACCAGAAAACATAGATGATTATTGGATGAGTAGACCTTTAGGGGGCTGAGGTGGTTTT
>CAKZKZ010000822.1 GCA_937124495.1 uncultured Dokdonia sp.
TAGCTGAAATAATGATGGTTATCTAATCTCTGAATATTGGTGACTTATCTGACCTAGTATCTGTCGAAGTAGACTTTGAAAATAGCTCTGAAGAAATACAAGAAATAATCTTAGATGCAGTTGTTGAGATTGAATCATTAGAGAGCAAGTCAGAAGTTAAAACCAAAAGTCAGGGATATCACAACAACATAATAAATAATTCGGTTTATCAGGTACGATTATTTAAGAATGTTTTGATGGTATTAAATGTAGATATGCATGACCGTTTCTTATTTAATGATGAACTTCAATATGAAACCAAGTGTTCAAAACATATCACTCTAAATGACTCTCAAGTTACTGGTATAAAATCTCATTTTAGAAAAGAAACACTAGTTAAATATAATAAAGGTGTATCAGAAGTATCTCACAGCATTAACCTGAAAAATTGTCATGAAAGTATCAAACATATAGCGATAGGTTTAGTCAGAAGTATCGATACCTATTGTTCTAAAGCTGAAGTAAATATCATGCAAGACAATCATTCTGCCTTAGAAGTTAATGATAACAAGTATTCAATTTTTACGATAAATAACACATTGTTTGCTCATAAAGAAGGCTCTAGCTACAAGGATACTGCAAAAGTAAATTTATCGGCAGAGCAAATGAGCAAGTGCATGACAGTTGATTTCGAAAATGAAATTGACCCATATATTGTGCAATTAGATGAAGAAAGAGAAGCAGTTCTAAATAGCTAATGGATTAAAGAATTAAAGCAGTGGCAGGAGCTGCTGCTAACAAATCGGACTCAATAATATTAATAAGCCAAGGATACGGTGTAACTTTTTACCTAACTAGTAAGGTTTATTAATATGTCTTTTAAACTACAAAGAATAGATATGACAGCCACGGACAGATCGGCCAGATCATTTGAGATCAAATCGGTTGAACAGCTTAGCGAATGCGTAAACAATCAACATAATTTATCTCAGATTGTTGGCTTTCTCTATTTTGACAACAATGAAAAAATTGTAATGGATAACAAGGCTGACGCTTTATCTACGCTTGAATACTTGCATTTTAGCAAAGTTATTCATTTGAATTTATACGCAGCACACTAAGCGATTACGTGATTTAAAGTGCTCAATTTGGGCGCTTTTTTATTAAAAGAAGGATGTACACATGGCACTTGATTTCGAGAATATCTTTGAAGCTGTTTCAAAGAAAGATCCTGCTCCATTTAATGAAGAATATGATTATCGTACACTAGTAGATAAGATTTTGACTTCAAATAAAATCACTAATCAAACTGAATTAGATACTGCATTAATTAGAGCAGGGGAGATCTGGGACGCGCTATTAAAGTCAGCAGAAGGTGATGAACTAGATCAGCTTGCTGACTTAATAAGTGACTATGAGCATGAAAAAATTATGGGAAAAAATAAATAAATCTCACAGTGAGACTCGATAGAAAGAGCTATTTTTTGTCCTCAAAAAACCTTTGAACCCAAATAGTCTTTTGATATCAAATAGTCTTTTGAAGTCAAAATTTGGCCGTGGTTTTGGTGCTTATATAGGGGTAGATTGATGTGGTATCAGAATAACGCTATCACATTTATCACATACGCCAACAAGAGTATTTTTAACTTTACCGCTATTTTTACTCAATGTTACATCTCTTAATTTGAATGTTGTATTCACAAATGACTGGCATTTTTCACACGCTGCTTTTTGTGAATCGCCAACTTTTAGTATTTTCATTGTATGTAATAACCTTATAAAAACTGGCTGAGTAGTGGATTGGCACTTGAAGTTTTTTTAGTTAGATTAATCTTCAAAATCACTATCTTCAAACTCTGCATTTTCTATTGTTGTGTTATCAAGTCTTTTGTAAATATCAGGATGTAAAACTTTAACAGCTAGTGCAAAACGAAGTAGGTCACTAACTTTTGAATCAGCTTTATCTTCGAATTGAGCATTAATCTCTTCATAAATATCTTTATCAATTTTTATTTCAGATAGCTTTCCTGATTTTTTAATATGCTTGTGAGACTTCGGATTAACAAAACTCAAAAGGTATGAACATATTTCTTCACTAATTTCTTTGAACAACTTTCTATTCGTGCTGATATAACCTGATGTCACATCAAAGTAATTCTGAGTATGAAAAACAAGGCGTTTAAGAGTGTATATATTTATTTTTAATTCATTTCCGTATGTTAAAAATGTCTTTCTATATATGCCCGTAGGGTAATGCTTAATACCTGCAATTTTTGTAATCAGAGCTTCATATGAGTGCTGATTAGGCTTGATGTGATTATTTTCATCGACATTCAAAAAAATATGTTTGTGATCATAATCTTTACGTAAAACTAGATCACCACTTTTTACTGCTTCTATCTTTTTCTTTTTAATCTCTCTTAGTTCGTCTAGTACAGCTTCAGCTTCTTGATTAAGTGGCACTTTGTAAATTGGTTCACCTGTTTTTAATTTTTCAGCCGCCTCTTTATCATCCCAGCTTATGGTTGTTATTCCGTTATTCTGTTCAACCTGGTCCCATTCAATCCTAGCAACATCACCAGGTCTCCATCCTGTCCAAAACATAAATCGAAAAAAGTAATGAGCACGAACAGCTCCTGGGATGGGCTTGTGAGTGTACTTCAATCTCTTATTATTTTCGTCAGGGGTATTTTTATGCGTTTTAAGAGACATTATCGCTTCGTAATGAGCTTTTATATCATCGGTGTCTAAACTTTCATTCCTA
This sequence comes from uncultured Dokdonia sp., assembly GCA_937124495.1. Lineage (GTDB taxonomy): Bacteria > Bacteroidota > Bacteroidia > Flavobacteriales > Flavobacteriaceae > Dokdonia. The sequence goes on from CAKZKZ010000822.1 coordinate 2,744, forward strand.
CGCCTTGTCTTGCCCCCTGGATTATTCCAATGTCCTTTTCCTTGTCTCATTATTCGAACAGGATTTCTTTTTATAAAATTATTGTCATCATGCAACTCGTTATAAACCTGGATAGCTAATTCATACAAACTACCAATGAATTGTATTACTCGATCACCTTCAGTATGAGCATCATTGTCTCCATGGCCGTGACTTTTTGTAATGTTTCTATGTATTCTCAGTATGGCTTGTGAGCTAATATCATTTAAATTGGCATCAAGCAGTGATTTTAAATTTGCTGTATTACCTTTATATACATTAGTGTTGGTAATTTGTTGGTCATCAGATAAGTTCTTCCAATCTAGTTTTTTTCTTATATGAACAAAACTAATAACGTCTTTAACACGTTCATATCGATCTATAGTTACCTGATCAATCTTCCTCTCGTTCATAAAAAGATTATAAGCGTCATTAAGCGTGTATATTTTACCAAGCTCACTTTTTTGCTTGATTACATCGTAAGGATCTAGACCCTCAGACATCCAATCTAAAAATTCTCCAGCACGCTTTCTCGCTGTTTCTAAGGACATTTCACCGACAATTGCTATATTTCTTTTCTTGGCGCTACTTCCTGAATGCTTAATTCGCTTTTGAACCATATAAACAGCTAGACCACTTTTAAAGACTCTAACGCAAAGACCTCTGGCACCATCTGATAAGTCTTTAAATATAGTGTCTTTAGCAACAGGATAAGACAGAGCAGTTATCCGCTTCATTAAAGTTCTAGTGAACTTAAAATTTACATTTTGATCCTGAGGGAACTTGAAGTTTTTAGCCTCTTCACTTGTTAGTCCTTCGATGGTTTTAACTTCATTTACTTTACTCATAACGAGTCCTATCAAAAGTGAATATAAGCTGCATAAATTTAAGTTTTATGAATATTTCTTGGTGACACATAGGATACACTTTTATTTGAAAATATCAAATTGGATACCCCTTCAACAACAAGGCATAGGTTTGGAAAAGTTTATAAAGAAAAAAATGGGAAGCTCTATTTCAAATTAAATTTACAACTCAGATTTTAAAATCAATTAAATTATCAACTTATTTTGATTTAAAATACTTATCTTTTCTTGGCTTAATGGCTATAAAATCTTTCAAGTAAAAAGGTTCAAAATAGGCAAGGTCTTCGAAGTCTTTGTTTTGGAATTTTTCAAAGGCAAGTTTACCCATTCCTAAAGATGAATTCTCAATGTTGGGAACAAAAATCGCTCTTTCGTTTTGGGTGATTAAATCCTTTGTCTTCTCAGCTCCATTTCCAAAAAAAACAACCTTTTGCTTTACTAGAAGTTCTTCAAAAGTATCTTTTTCGATGACTTTGGCTTCGGTTGGCAAAATTTCATTCAGATTTTTATCAAAAATCGCTCTATAAACTTCCGCTCTACGAGCATCTAACAAGGGGCAAAGTAAGGCATTTTCATCTTGAATTAAACCATAAATTTTGTTTTGCATTTGAGCCGCTAGAGCCTTCAAAGTATTGATTGCGATGAGTGGAATATCCAAGGCAAAACACAAACCTGTTGCCGCAGAAGTGCCAATTCTCAACCCTGTGTATGAACCAGGTCCTTTTGAGATTGCCACGGCTTGAAGGTCGGTCATTTTGCACTTTCCTTGCTCCAAAACGTTTTTTATCATCACACTCAAGTTGTCTGAATGTGCATGGGCAATAAAAATTTCGGCATAAGAAATAACCTTTCCTTCTTGGTGAAGAGCAACCGAGCAGACAGGCGTACTTGTTTCGAGGCTGAGTATCATTTTGAATGAATTAGAAATATTGGTAAAATATTCTGCAAAATTAGCAATACTTTTACTTAAAAACTAAATGTTTAAACGAGTTATAAAATTAAAACAAAGATTTATTTCTTTTTTTGCTTCTATTTCTTTTGATTTGTGTTTTGCCGATTTTCAAAGACAAAAATCAAAATTTGGCTAATTATCTAGCAATCAAGTACTTATACTAAATTCAATGCGGTCATTTTTTTTGAAATTATATAAATGGGAATTTTGGCCCTTTTGGTTTTTTTATATTCCTATCTATTTTTATTGGATGTACCTTTCTCTACGGGCAAAATCCTGTTTTTTCTTTGCTGCGACCAACCCTTTGATGGAAATGGGAGGCTTCATTAATTACTCAAAATACAATGTTTTGAAGTTGTTTCCTCAAGAATTTATTCCAAAAACATTATTTATTTACAAAAAATCTCAAAAAGAAAACATTCTTAACTTACTTCAAAAAGCAGAACTAAATTTCCCATTAATTGCTAAGCCTGACATGGGTGAACGTGGAAATAGAATTGCTAAAGTTGATAATTTGGAAGAGTTAAAGGCGTATTTTATCGAATTTCCAAAACGGAATATTCTTTTACAAGAATACATTGATTATCCGTTTGAATATGGAATTATGTTTTATCGTTTTTCCCAAAAAGAGCAAGGGACAATTAGTTCGATGGTAGAAAAGGAGTTTTTGACGGTTTGTGGCGATGGAAAATCTACGGTCAGAGAGTTAGTTGAGGCTGATTCACGTAGAACCCTTTACCTTGAACATCTCGAGGAGGTTTATAAACACAAATCCACCTTAGCACAAATTCCTCCCAAAGGAAAAATCGTACTACTTGAACCCATCGGAAATCACCGCAGAGGCACAACATTTTTAGATGCAAATCACAAAATTAATACGGATTTACTGCGTGTTTTTGATGGGTTGAGTCAGCGTTTGGATGGTTTTTATTTCGGACGTTATGACATCAAAGCAAAAAGTTTGGAAGACCTTTATGCAGGTAAAAACTTTAAAATCATGGAATTAAATGGTGTCAATTCTGAACCTGCACACATTTACGACCCCAAAATGCCGCTTTGGAAAGCGTATCGGGATTTGTTTAGACATTGGAAAAACATCTATAAAATTGGAACACAGAATCATCAAAAAGGAACAGCTTACCTTGACTTTAAAACGGGTTTAAAACACGCCTTTGCCAAGGAACTTATTTCTTTTGTACCCCATTACGAAGATTAATTATTCATTTACAAAAGTAAGCGTATGAACACAG
>CAKZKZ010000823.1 GCA_937124495.1 uncultured Dokdonia sp.
AGTTTCTGTCATCAGAGCTATGGGTATAAGTTCCGGTTAGATTTACCCAAAGATCAGAACCTGATGCACCAGAAGATGCTTGAAAAGGATCTGCAGGGCTATCACCATCAAATGGATTTATATTACTGGACGATGCAGAGGTATATGCCGAAACCCCTAACTCTACCGAGAGTACGTCATCATCATTTAAAGGAACAGAAATAATAATGGTAGGTGCGATATCTGTAAGTTCTTCAGAGCCTATTCCACCACTTACAGCAGCATTATTACCATCTTGTGTATAATAACTTGCTAAAAAATCTACCTCAGTTGTTTCTAATACTCTTTTCTTAAATACGGTTGTTGAGTCCTGTACTTGTTGTTGAGCCATCATTCCTAAGGGAATGAAAAGAAATAAACGTAAGACTAGTTTGAAAATAAATTTCATTAAATTGTTGTATTATTTGTTGTATTATTTGTTGTTATGGTGATTCTTAATTACACCCACATCCACCTCCAGTTTTTCCTCCGTTTGCACCAGAAGAAGCTTCTCTATAGGAATGAAATGTATTTAATCCTTTATCTATTTTTCTAGCAGCGAGTGCCATATCAGGATCATTAATATTTACCTTTTCATATTCTTTTACAACGACACAAGATTGTAAAGAGCAAAGGCATACAAGGGCGCAAATGATATATTTATACATAATTATTCAAATGTTTTTAAGTCAATATTTTTAGAGGTATGCACTTTGTTTTTTTCATCTATAATCACGCACTCTACACCTTTAAGCTGATTTATAAAATCTAATCCTACCTCTGTACCCATGACAAAAATAGAAGTGGCAAGTGCATCGGCAAGCTCTGCATTTTTGGTAAAAATACTTGCGCTTATAATTCCAGTACTTGGATACCCTGTTCTTGGATCTATGATATGAGAATACCGAGTATCATTCAGTTTGACAAATTTTTCATAATTTCCAGAGGTCACTACAGCACTATTTTTCACAGGTAACCAAGAGAATGCTTTTTGTTTATTTAATGGATTTGTAATCGCAACCATCCAATCTTTTCCATCTGGTTGCTGTCCCCAAGTAGTGAGATCTCCAGACGCATTGATAATACCAGCAACAACTCCTTTTTTGATAAGTAGCGCCTTTGCTTTATCTGCGGCATATCCTTTTCCGATAGCGCCAAATCCTATTTTCATTCCTTTTTGGGTTAAAAAAATGCTATGGTTTTTAGGGTTCAGTATGATATTTTTATACCCGACTTTTGCTACAGAGTTTTTAATCTCTTGAGGCGATGGCATCATCGTCATAGATCCATCAAATTTCCAGATTCGATCCATAGATGCGTACGATATGTCAAAAGCACCATTTGTTAACGCTGATATTTTTAAAGCACGCTCTATAAGATTGTATAACTCTTTGTCTACTCGAACCGCTTTGATTCCTGCATTTTTATTAATAAGTGATGTTTGTGAATTTGAATTCCAAGAAGAAATAAGGTTTTCTATACGCGTGATTTCTGTGACAGCATTTTCTATATAGGTTTGACCAATAGTATTATTTTTAGCAACGACGGTAATATCAAAACGAGATCCCATCATTTTTAGCGTTCGTTTATATGCCTCTTGTGAGTTTGCTTGAAGCGAAAAAAGTATCATACATATGATACTATATAGTTGAATTAATTTAGCCTTCAAAGTTTGTTAATAGTTTTATGTATTCTTCTGGAGTAGCTTTTTTATAGGTAGCTTGCCCTAATACTTTTCCTTCAGGAGTCATGACAACAACAAAAGGAAAAATACCTTGCCTATTATACTGCTCGGCAAGTTTTGCATTATGAGTTTTAAGAGCTTCTGGAAGTTCGTTTTTCTTTTTTCTTGGAAAATCTGCCTGTACCATTACAAAATGATCTTTAGCATATTTTTTAAATGTTTCTGTACTCCAAATAGTACGATCTAATTTTATACATGGCGCACACCAATCTGAACCTTGAAAAACCATCACAATGTTTTTGTGTTCTTTTTCTGCTTTTTGTTTAGCCACCATAAAATTGGTATTCCATTCTTGCGCATTAGATGTCATAACGACAAAACAAGAAAAAGTAATCATAAATATAAAGTACCTCATGAAGAAAAGTATATGTTGGTTTACTTATCGTTTAGAACGTTTAAATTTTACTATTCATATTTGATTTATCAAAATTATGGATTAATTAACTTTTTGAAATAAATGGTTTGTTACAAAAAGCTAGTTTATTTATACGTATCTTTGCACGCAATTAAATGTTAACTAGTAAAGGCTTTTCTTAGTTTTTACGCTTTCGCGAAAGCATACCCAAGTAGCGACTATAAAACATAATTGCAATGACTGCACACGAGAACAAAATCTTAGGAGAAGGACTCACATACGATGACGTACTTTTAGTTCCAGCTTTTTCTGAAGTACTCCCAAGAGAAGTAAGTATCAAATCAAAGTTTACCCGAAATATTACACTTAATGTACCGATTATATCTGCTGCGATGGATACGGTGACAGAAAGCCGTATGGCAATTGCTATCGCTCAGGAAGGTGGTATTGGCGTACTTCATAAAAATATGCCCATAGAACGACAGGCAATGAAAGTACGTAAAGTAAAGCGTGCAGAAAGTGGGATGATTATTGATCCAGTGACATTGCCATTAACCTCCATTGTTCAGGATGCAAAAAATGCCATGCGCGAGCATAGTATAGGAGGAATTCCTATTGTAGATGATGCAGGAAAACTATTAGGAATCGTTACCAATAGAGATCTTCGTTTTGAGAAAAATAATGATCGCCCAGTATCTGAGGTAATGACTTCTGAAAACTTAGTGACTGCAGAAGAAGGAACGTCACTCGCGCAGGCTGAAGAGATTTTGCAAGATCATAAAATAGAGAAACTACCTGTAGTAAACGACAAGAATAAATTAGTTGGATTAATTAAACAAGCACAAGTGAGTGCGTTTCAAAAAGTATTAAAAGATGATTTATCCAATATTTCTGATAAAACTCGAGAAAATTTAGTATGGAAATTGAGGATATCGACAGAAAAACCATAAAAATCAACAAAAGTATGAATTCTACAATTAATGGATACACTCCTAAAAGTTTAAATTAGGTCTCAAGAAAATAATTTCTGGATTCCTTGAAAAAAAATTATTCATAAAAGTAAAAAATAAACAAGCAACCACTTTTTATTGGCACATGGAGTAAAATTGATGATGAGTTCACG
>CAKZKZ010000824.1 GCA_937124495.1 uncultured Dokdonia sp.
CAATAAAACAGAAGTGGAATTATCATGTGTTACTCATTTTCTTAGTCATAGCACTAGATCTTTATGGGGATTATGTATATTTTAATAAACCTGGGTTTGTAGATAATTTTTTATACCCAGGATTGTTATATGTATGCTCTATGTATGCTTCTTTCTTTTCTGTATACTATATAAATTTTAAATGGTTATCTCCTTATACGCTTGCTAAGAAGAAGTATGTCGCTTATATCATAGGTGCGGTAAGTCTTGTCTTTTTATTTGCAGGAATACGTTATGTATTGGAAGAGGTTGTTATTTTTTCGATTACAGGAAATCATAATTATGCAGACCGAACTAGAGTTTTTGGATATTACGTATTTGATAATTCCTATTATTCTATGAAAGCAATATTATTCAGTACTACCTTGTTTTTATTATTCAGATTTATGGAGAATCAAACTAAGCTATTTCAACTGCAATTTGAAACTAAAAAAACAGAATTACGATTTTTAAAATCTCAATTAGAACCACACTTCCTATTTAATACACTTAATAGTTTTTATTCAGAATTAATTGAAAGTCAGCCTAAAACAGCAAAAGATATTCATAAGTTATCAGAGCTATTACGTTTTGTTACGTATGATGCGCAAGAAGATTTTGTGCCATTACAAAAAGATTTAAAGTTTATAGATGACTATATCTATTTTTTTAGGAAACGTTTTGAAACCAATTTTTTTATTGAATATACCGTTATTGGAGTTGTAACAAATCAAAAAGTCCCTTCTATGATGTTAATTCATTTTGTCGAAAATGTGTTTAAACATGGTATACTCCACGATGTATCTTCTCCTGCAGAAATTAATATTACTATAGAAGCAGAAACAATTAAGATCTATACTAAAAATACGATTAACACATCAGAAAATTATACTCAAAATGGAATAGGACATACGAGTTTAAAGCGTAGATTAGATATGTTATTTGAAGAATCATATGAATTAAATACACAACAAGAGAATTCAATTTTTGAAGCTTCATTAGAAATGCCGTTATGAGTACTAAAAAACTTACGTGCCTTATTGTAGATGATGAACCACCAGCAATTAGGCTTTTAGAAAATTACATTTCAAAAGTCTCTTTTTTAGAAAAAGTTGGGAGTACGACAAGTGCATTAGAAGCATTACAAATTATTGAATCACAATCCATTGATCTTGTTTTTCTAGATATTCAGATGCCAGAACTTTCAGGAATACAATTATCTAAGATTATCAAAGGTAAAACGGAAATTATCTTTACCACAGCATATCCTCAATTTGCTATAGAAAGCTATGACCTTAATGCGGTAGATTATCTTTTAAAGCCTTTTGAATTTGAGCGCTTCTATGAGGCAGTTCTTAAGCTTAAGGAAACGACTGCTCCTAAAGAAATACACATAGATACCGATTCCTTTTTATTTGTAAAAACAGATGGTAAGAATAACTATGAAAAGATCTATCGCAATGAGATTTGTTATATTGAAGGACTTAAAAACTATGTAGCCGTACATCTTCTTGATAAAATGATTATTACTTACAATACCATAAAGCATATCGAAGAATCATTAGGAAACGAACATTTTGTAAAAATTCATAAATCCTATGTAATAGCTATAAAGCATATAATCAAAACAGATTCTTTATCTGTCTATGTAAAAGAAAAAGCACTCCCTATTGGTGATACATATAAAAAGAATTTTTTCGAAAAAATAGAAAGTTATAAATTATAAGCAATCTACTTTTTTAGAAGTAAGGAATGATTTTTGATTCCCTTATTTGAAATATTCTATACTTATGAAAACTCGTATGCTGCTTTGCTTCTTTCTTTTTACTTTTTCTCAAGTCTCTTTTTCACAATCGAGATCAGAACGAAAAGCGCTCAAAAAAGAAATAGAAACAAAAGCTTTTGAGCAGATAAAATCTTTATTAGATAACGGAACCTTTTTTTTTAATGCAACCTGGATGAATCCTCGTAATAGCAATCAAATCAATTTGATAAATAACCCTGGCTTCATTAAATTTAAATCCAATGAAGAAATTGATATGTACCTTCCATATTTTGGAATTGTTCGAATTGGAGGTGGTTTAAATCAATCAGTAGCGATTCAGTATAAAGGTAAACTATCTTCCTATGAGATAGTTCATAATGATGCTAAGCGTTTATCTATTATTTCATTTACAACCAATGGTCCGCTAGAACGATATGATATTACGATGAAAGTATCTAGTACTGGTTATGCATCTATTTATATAAATAGCACCAAGAGAGATGGTATACGTTATCGTGGAGAGATCACTACGTTTGAAGATCAATCTCTTACTAAACATTGATTTTTATAATTTGAGAATCAATGACAGAGGTTTCTATTGATTGTACTTCTGAAGGTTGTAATGTATCTAGTTGTATATTACCAATACGTACACGTACTAATCTAAGTGTAGGATATCCCACAGCTGAAGTCATTTTGCGTACCTGTCTAAACTTTCCTTCTTTTAAAACTACACGAATCCATGAAGTAGGACCATGGCGGTCATCACGTAGTTTTTTTGAACGATCGGGTAATAGGGGAGTTACCTTTAGTTTTGAGACCACACAAGGCTTTGTAAGATACTTTTTTCCATGAAGCCCTATTTTTATACCTTGGCATAAATGAGTAATAGCTTCTTGAGTGATATCACCGTCTACTTGTGCATAATATTCTTTTTCTATCCCAGATCGATTCACTGTATTACTTAATTTACCATCTGTTGTAAGAAGTAATAACCCTTCCGATTTTTCATCGAGTCTTCCTATAGCCATGATCCCTTTCGGGAAATCATATAAAGAACTCAAGAACTTTTTTTTACGAGACTGTCGCTCATCGTTACTAAGCATCTGACTGATATAGCCATACGGTTTATATAATTTAAAATGTGAATGATCTGACATTAATAAATAAAAAGATAAATTAGAAAATCAAAAATATACTATTATCTTCTGCAATTTTAATTTGTTTTAAAAATAGAAAGTGGAAATGTATATGCTACTTGTATCTGCAAATTTTAATTATAGGGTTATTTTTCTTCCAAATACAACGTAATTATTGATGAGAGTTACTATTACCGTTTATAAATAGGCAATAGTAACGTATCATTCTTTTTTGTTATTCTTTAGACCATAAAAATCACTACTATACCTATTTAAAATGTGGTAAGATTACTGGAGATGATTACTGCAGGATTTCCATCAGAGTTTAATGTGTCCCTCACTGTTTTTGTTTTTAAGGTTCCTTCATTGAGTAGTTGAAATTGCCCTGTATCAAATAATCGTTTGTCTATGGAGTAATTCGTGGTATCTCCAGCATCATCAAATACATTAATTCCAATAAGTTTTATTTTATCGGTACTTCCTCCATTTCGTAGGGTTCTACAATTAGAAATAATGCGACAATTTTCAAAAATCCAATCGCCTCCAGTATCACCATTTTGCCATAGATCAAAAATCCAAGTATTTGGACTGTTAGAAATAAACTCTTTTATAAAAAAGTTTTTAAAACGTACGGTAGAGCCAGTACGTGCTGTGGTTTGAACAATAGCAGCATTTGTACCTGTATATTTTAAAATAGTTCCAGAAAATTCACGATAACCAAATGTCCAGGCAGTCCAAGTTCTAGCAAAATAAGTATTGGAAAGGTTAGAATTTAGAAAGGTGACTAAACTGCTACTAATCCCAGCAAATAAGAAAACTGAATTTCCTTCTCCACTAACATCTCCTATCTTTATATTTTTTTTACCATTGGATAATAATTGGTAGATATTTACATAGTTAGATGATTCATTGATAAAGGAATAGATCGCAACGGTCGCTTCAATGAGGTCATGTCGATGATCTTCTTTAAAAAAGGTAAATTCATTTCCTTGCTTAGCGATAACCTTGCTAATGTGTCTGTGTAATCGTGTAGTTTCACTAGCGGGAGAAAATTTTCTCCCGTAAAAAAAACTAATATTTGTTTCAACAACGTTTATATGCATCAGGCTACCATAGCTTTGACTCCCTGCGCCTAGGTTGAAATATGCAAAAGCAGTATAGTTTTCATTACCTGTGTAGTTTAATACGATACGATCAAAATGGAGTTGTAAAAAAACTCTTTGTGTCAGAAAGAAGGTTTCATTGCTGGAGAAAGTATGTGTGTATGTACCATTAGGAATATCAAAAGTAATATGAGCTAACGGAACAGTATTATGCCCCTTGTCAGTAATGTTTCCTTCTTTATTGATCTCAATCACTACTTTTTGAGTAGATGAAAATGTAATATTACGCCTTGGGATGATCTCTGTAATAGGGTATGTACCAGAAGAAGTTAGTATTAACGTCCAATATTCTTTACCGTCCCATGCTGGCAAAGCTTGTAATGCTGCATCTATCGTTTTGAATGGTTTACTACTACTTTCAATAGCAGCATTAGTATCATCACCTTCTTGAGTATTGATAAAAATCTTTTTAGGAGAAATTGTATTTCCTTCAGC
>CAKZKZ010000825.1 GCA_937124495.1 uncultured Dokdonia sp.
GAGAAAGAATCATTAAAGAAAAAAGTGATGAAACAGTTTCATCAATCTGATATTATTTTCACAGGTAATATCATAGCTATTAAAGATTTAAACACGCATCCTACTCGATCATCTTCTGGTGATCCTATACAATATACTTTTGAAATTATCGAACAACTAAAAGGAGTTGATACTAAACGTAAAATTCAAATCATTTCTGCTCGTAGTGGCGCAAGTTGTGGATACACTTTTCAAATAGGAAAGACCTATATGGTTTACGCTAATCAATCAAATTACTATAGCAATACCACAGAAAACAAGCATGATTACACGACTAGTATCTGCAAAAGAAATAATTATGTAGCTAAAGTGGCTAAAAAAGAGAAAAGAATATTAGATAGGATGTCGATGAAGGTTTCTAAAGGGACTCACAAGTCATAACGTGACACACCTTTACAACAAATTTTAATCCTACATACAATGAAAGAAATCATCCAATCACATAATCATGTATTTGACGATACTTATAGTGATGTTAATTACAATGTCATTTTTCTATAAAAAAACCTGGAACTTTATTAAAAGTTCCAGGTTAAAAACGATTACAATACACTCATTTATTTTACAATCATTTTCTTATAAAATACTTCATGATCTGTTTTGATTTCTACAAAGTAGACACCTCTTCGTAAGCTTCCAGTACCATCCCACGTAGTGGTTCTAGAGTTACCTGATTTTACCGAATCAGTAAACACCTCTACTTTTCGTCCATATAAATCATACAATTCCACCGTTACATTAGTGTCGTAAGATATATCCATACGAAGACTAAATTGCCCATTATTAGGGTTAGGTATAATAGCGATCTCAGCAACCTCCCCATTATTGGGTTGATCAGAAGTCCTGAGTACTGGGTAGAAGCACATCTGTTGCGAAGCCTGCGATTGTATTTCGTCTTCACAAACAGCAGTCACCTGCCAAATAAAACACTGACTTGCTAATGAATTTGAAACCGTATGACTCGTCTCATTTGTAACAACATCTATAGAAGCATACCTTCTACACTCACAAGCAATTTGAGGTTCGTCACCTCCTGGTGAAGAGATAATATACGATGTTGCTCCTGGTACAGGATCCCAGCTAAGAGTAGTTCCATTTACCTGTAAGTTTGTTGGAGCAGCCAACTCTTCACATTTAGGGAAGACCTCATCTATTAATCTACAGCTATTCTCTATATCATGATCTATAACCACAGATGGTGTATCTGCTCTTTGATTAAAATAATGAACGTTTGCCGAACAAATTTCTCCACATAGCGTTTTCACTCTATGAATAACCGTGTAAAACAATCCAGGTTGTGAATTGAATACCAACGTAAATGGTGGAGGTCCACTAGAAGTTGTACTAAGTACTGGTGTATATGGACCACCATTCTGATTAGGGCTAGACACAACAAACCACTCATGAGTAGCATTAATATTAGTAAGCAGATCAAAGCTTAATATATCAATATTCCCTAGAGTATTCTGAGAAGATTCAAACTTAGGGCTCAAAAATTCCCTACAACATTCAACAGTAAAAGTGTGTGTTGTAGGAGTCCAACCAACACAATCTTCTATATTAGCAATGGCAAGTTTGATTTCGTATTCGTATCCTGGCTCAAATATTTTTGATGGATTCAAATTAGAAAACATATCAGATAAATTAAGTGTTCCTACCATTGCATTGGTCGTCCAACCTAAACCAGCATACCAATTAAAATTCTGAGGACTTCCTATAGGACGTCTCCAAGCATCAATATAGTATCGATTTTCGCCATAAGAAGCTGTACCATTCATATACACATCTTCTCCATAGCAGAAACTAGTCTTATTGGTTCCGTTTTCATCTTCAAAATGAAAAATCGCTTCGGCATCAAAGTTAGGCACTGGGGTTCTTACCTCTCTCCAGTTATAACAACCGGGATCCCAAATTCCATGTTTGACATAATATCGTTTACCTAAATTTAGTCCACAAAAGGTAGCAGAATTTTGCCCAGTAATTAATGTTACAGGTGTAAGTCCGTTAGAAGCATCACCATCTGCATCTACAGTATTGGCATCACTAGTATTATTAGGACTATTATAATCATCAATTTCCATTAGTCCCCACCAGTGATTAGAAATATCAGGATCATTAGAAGTCACTGTCACACATTTATTACCATTATCACAGCTAATGTCAACATCAAATGCAGGTGAATCTGTAGGATCACATGCACTACAAATACTCAAATTAGAAATACTAACTTCTATTTGAGGATTTGGAGCATTTGGATTCTGTGGAAAGAACCAAATATTATTAAAATTTTGATTGGCTGTAAAGTTAAATGTATACGTCTGTGTGTTAGGTACAGTGTTCCATATATTTTGATTCATCAATACCTGATTAACATTAGGTGTTGCTGGAATAGGGTTATTAGTATTACTTCCTGTAATTCCAACGACAGCCGCTTGCGTCAAAATCACATTCATAGCTACATTATTTGCTGGTAAATTACCAGTATTTGTATCTGCAGCTAGCGTAAAAGACACACAATATTGTTCTCCTTGAACAAAATTAAATCCAGAATAGTTGACTCCCTCTCCTCCAACACTAAAACCATTGCCGGCTATTTGATAAGACCATAACCAGACAGAATTATTTCCCCAAGTGGGGGTTCCGTGTGATTCACTCCAATTATTTCCATTTGCAATGGGGATGTTTGTTTGGCAATTGCCTTGAGTACATTGCCCATAGCTAGACCAATAGGCTAATGTAATTAAAAATAAAAATAGTACTTTTTTCAAAATAAAAAACAACAGAGCTTTTGAGCTCTTTGTTATTTTTATCATTATTGTTTCAGCCCTTGAAATTGGGGCGAAGACTTATGAACTACCTGACAGCGCAATAGCGTTCACAAAATATCTTGATCTATTTATTACACTGTTCTTTATAGTTTACATAACCATTCGTTTTATTG
>CAKZKZ010000826.1 GCA_937124495.1 uncultured Dokdonia sp.
CCTTCTAGTTTGATGGCTTGCCAAACAAAAAACGGAATACTTATAATCACCAAGGCAATGGTGTATATGAGAATACTTAATTGAAAATTAATTGCATCTCTTCCGTGTGTATCTACAAAACGTGATTTGTTTTTTTGAGCACTCCATAAAACAAGAGGCGCAATAAGATTTCCAAAAGGAATAAACCACTTACTAAAGGTAGATAAGTGTATAAATGTGCTAAGATTTTTTTGATGTGTTGTTACGGTGCTTTCCATTACTTACTAATTTCTTATACAAATATATGTCTTTAAAAAGGTATTATGTTACGCATAGTACTAAAAATTAACATTTTATTAACTTTTAGGATTGTGAATATTTTTATTAAAGTATTGATATATAGTAATTTACTGTGATTTGTTGTTTTTTTGTTTTTTGTAACTATATTTTAGCTTCATTCTTATTATGGAAAAGAATAGCCTATAATTAATCACTATTTTTGTATAAATTTGAAGATATGAAGAATTTTAGCCCTAGTAAGTTTAATATGTTTACGATGCTTAAATTACCAGCGGCATGGTTGACAGGAGTGCGACTAAAAACGATTAATTCAGCTACGAGTACGGTACAGGTGAAACATAGATGGATTAATCAAAATCCATTTAAAAGTATGTTTTGGGCTGTACAAGGAATGGCGGCTGAGCTTTCTACAGGCGCTTTAGTGATTTCTTATATTCAAGATAGTGATCAAAAGATCTCTATGTTAGTAGCTTCTAATAATGCTTCTTTTACCAAAAAAGCAACGGGGCGTATTACGTTTACGTGTAATGATGGTCCAAAAATTAAAGAAACGATTGCTACTGCAATCGCTACAGGAGAAGGGCAAACCTGTTGGATGCAGTCTATAGGAACTAATAAAGAAGGGGTACAGGTAAGCGAATTCAATTTTGAGTGGACAGTGAAAGTCAGGTCGCAAAAGTGATATTGTGTATAATTAAATTGAATACTAATTAAAACGAATTGATTTGAGTCATCAAGAAACTAGCATAAGACCTCTCGAACTGTCTGATAAATCAGCACTAGCAAAATTGGCTAATAATAAAAAAGTCTGGGATAATTTGAGAGATCATATACCCTTTCCTTATAGTGAAGATGATGCAGAGGTTTTTATAAACCTATCAAAAAATGACAATCCAACACAAAATTTTGGAATAACATATAAAGGTGAAATTTGTGGAGTTATAGGGTTGGTTGCTCAAAAAGATGTGTACAGAAAATCAGCAGAAATTGGATATTGGGTAGGCGAGCCTTATTGGGGAAAAGGAATTGCTACAAAAGCTGTAGGATTAATAACAGCATACGGGTTTGATAAGCTTCACTTGGTTAGAATCTATGCAGGTGTATTTGAATTCAATGTTGCCTCTATGACAGTGCTTGAAAAAAACGAATATATAAACGAAGGTGTTTTTAAAAATGCAATTTTTAAGAATGGAAAGATGTATAATGAGCATAGGTATTATAAACTAAACAAGGAATAAAAGAGTATAGAATAATTAATTACTCGTTTTTCTATTTTCATTTTTCTACTTTCGTATAAAATAAGCAAGCTCATAGCATGAACTATATTCTTTTTGACGGAACTGTCCGTAATCAATTGTTACCGTTTACATACACCCGTCCTGTTGCAGATATCCGTATAGGGGTTTTAACTATACGAGAGAAATGGGAGCGTTTTTTAGGTTCCACTACATCTACAGTGACAGAAGAATACTTGAGTGATACATATCCAATGGTCGAGTTTCCAGAAAACATACTGATTAATGCGTCGTATTTACCTACACCAAACTTGGTAACTATTGTAAAGGGTATGACAGAAGGTCAAGCTATTTTTGATGGAGAAGAAGTCATCGCATTTTATGCCAAAGAAGATCAAGAAGTAAACTTTGATGATTGTGATATTATTGAATATGCATTTGAAGACTTATTTAAAGTAGCACATACTTGGGATATTTTTTCTAAAAACGATCGTGCTATTGCAGAAGATTATGCATTACTTACGGAGGGAAGAACATCACAGCCTATACCACAAGGAGTGGTGGCTTTGAATGCTGCCGATATTTTTATTGAAGAAGGTGCAAAGTTACCTTTATGTTCGTTGAATGCAGAAAACGGTCCTATATATATAGGTGAAGGTGCTGAGATCATGGAAGGATCTATGATACGCGGTCCTTTTGCTTTATGTGAACATGCAACTGTGAAAATGGGTACTAAAATCTATGGAGGTACTACGATTGGACCCTATTGTAAAGTGGGTGGAGAGGTAAATAATGTCGTGCTTTTTGGATATTCGAGTAAAGGGCATGATGGATTTTTAGGAAATTCTGTACTAGGCGAGTGGTGTAATATCGGAGCCGATAGTAATAATTCGAATCTTAAAAATAATTATGCGTCTGTAAAATTATGGGATTATGAAACTGGACGTTTTGCTAATACAGGTTTACAATTTTGTGGTCTGATGATGGGGGATCATAGTAAATGTGGTATTAATACGATGTTTAATACAGGAACAGTAATAGGTGTAGCGACTAATATCTTTGGTAGCGGATTCCCTCGTAATTTTGTGCCATCATTTCAGTGGGGTGGTGCTAGCGGTTTTGTAACACACCTTCCTAAAAAAGCTTTTGAAACGGCTCGCATTGCAATGTCGCGCCGTGATATAGAATTGACCGAGCAAGATGAAGCGATATTGAATCACGTTTTTGAAGAGACAAAACAGTATCGTAGGGAGTAACAGTTTTTCGCTTTCGCGAAATAGCTATTAGTCGTTAGTCATTAGTCGGTAGCACTTGTTGGTAGATCATGCTTAAAATTTTAAAAGCTAATTAGCTTTTAAAATTTTTAAATAACCAGTGCCAATCTATAGCAGTAGCTATAAAATAAACAATGACAAGTGCCACAATGGTAATTAGAATAAATTTCTTTTGTTCTTGTTTCTTTTGTTTGTGCATACGATCTCTAACCTCCTGTAATTGTTCTGGAGTTGCCTCTTTTGTAAATTGGTTCGTTTCATCTTTAGACGTAGCATAAGAAATTTTCTGCTTTTTACGTTTTCCTAATAAAGCTCTATTGGCTTCTAGTTGTTTATTAACTGCTCCATGATCCATACGGTATACCTGTTACTTTTAAATATTCATATTCATTTTTATGGTGTGGTTTTTATAGTTATATATAATTAAAGTGTTTTAAATACCAGAGACAACATACGAGTACTATAGAAATAAAAATACTGATGTACAGTAGTTTTGTGCGTCTACGTTTTTGCTTTTCTTTCATGTCCCTTTTAATTTTTTCTAAAATTTCAGGACTTGCTTTTTTATAATGTGTTTCTATTTTATGGCTAGGTACTAATGATACACCTCTTTTAGATTCAGGACGTTGTGCTCTATTATTTTTTATAATAGTTCTTCCTAAAGCAGCAAAACCAATACTATTCATATTTATTCTTCTCATGCTTCTAATGGTATGAATCCAAGTGTATATATAATTCCTATAATGACTATAATCAGTACTAATAGAGTGATCATCATTGTTTTTCTACGTCTTGCTTTTTCTTCTTTCCGTATTCGTGTACGGATTTCCATGAGTTGTTCAAACGTGGGTTGTTTTGGATCTACCCATTTTTCATCTGTAGAAGAGACTAAAGAGAGTTTGCCTTTTTTTCGTTTACCAAGCATAGCTCTGTTGGTCTTCATTGCATGATTCGCTGCCGCGACACTTCCTCCAAATCCTGCCATAGTCGTTCTGTATTGATTACAATTATGGGTAGTGGAAAATGATAAAATGTTACAAGAAAATGATTTGTAAAGATGTTATAGAGAGGTCTGAATCAGCTGTAGATGCTATTATATCTTAGACTTCTTCACTCTTTTCAATACCAAGAAATTCTGAGGGTTAGGGGTAAGACCGCTTATGTTTTTTCGCGTAAAGCGAACTACTTGATCATAGTATAGTGGAATAATAGGCGCTTTTGCAATGATGATACTATCCATTTTTTTATAATCTAGTTTTCGAGTTTCTACATCGACCATAGAGAGGCTATGTTCATAAATAGAATCGTAATCTACGTTCTTAAAATGGGTGTAATTTGGGCCATTTGGAGTGAAGTTTTTACTGTAAAATAAGCTTAAATAATTCTCAGCATCTGGATAATCTGCTATCCAGCTTGCGCGAAAAGCATCCAACTCTCCACTACTTTTCATTTGCCGAAGCGTAGATGGAGGCATCACATTAATTTCTACACGAAGTCCGGCTTTTTGGAGTTCGCGCTGTATGTATTCACAAATATCGAGATACTGACTATTGGTTCCTATAGAGATCATAGGATCCATATTGCCACTCTGTTTTTTGTATTTTTTTATAAGCTTTCGCGAAAGCGTAGGATTGTATTCATATCCTTTTATATAATCAAATCCAGGCAATCCCATCGGAATAAAACCATGCTCGGCAGGTTCTCCAATACCATTACGTAAATAGGTGATCATTTTCTGGCGATCAAATCCATAATTGACAGCCTTTCTGAGGAGTTCTGATTGTACTTCTTCGGTATGACTATCTAAGTAAAAACCGATGTACTCTGTATTTAATTGCGGACTCACGCTGAGGTTAACTTCGCTTTGGTATTTTTCGCGTAAGCGTCCAGAAGCGGTTAGTAACTCATCCTTATAGGACGGGTCAAGGGAATTTAGAAAATCTAAGTTTCCTTGTGCAAATTGTAAAAATTCACTTTGCTTATCTGGTAAAAAGGTAATCGCTACCGCTTCGAGGTAGGGGAGTTGATTGCCTGCTTCATCTCGCTCATAATACAATTCGTTTTTACGTAATACGAGCTTTACACCTTCTTCCCAGCGTTTAAATTTAAAGGGTCCTGTTCCAATAGGGTTTGATCGGAAATCACTTCCGTAAAAATCAACAATTTCTTTAGGGACTACAGAGCAGTATCGCATGCTCAATAACCCTAAAAATGCAGGAAAAGGTTTTTTGAGTTGTATGGTAAATGTACTATCATTAAGCGCTTTGTAGTGGTCTACTTTACTGAGAACCCAACTACCAGGAGAAGCTACAGAAGGGTCAGTCAATCTGCCAAAACTATAGACAAAGTCTGATGCGTTTACATAACGTGTGCTGTCTGGAGTTTTGAATTGAGCATGTTTATGAAACTGAACGTCATCTCTTAGTGTAAAGGTGTATTGTAATGCATCTTCAGAAACGTGCCAGTTTTTTGCTATGTCTGGTCGAATGTTGAGGGAATCATCAAGTTGTACAAGTCCGTTGAAAAGCTGATTGGTAGGCCAAATAATTGATGGATTACGAGCAAAAGCAGGGTCTAAAGTTGAAATTTGATATTGTTCATTATATCTGAAAACAAGGTGATCGCGGTTTTGGGAGTCGTTAGAGGAGCAGGCTACTAAGACTGTAATTGCAAATACATACAGTATATAGTATTTTATGAGGGG